>DASUEW010000164.1:0-6842 GCA_036274875.1 Ilumatobacteraceae bacterium | reverse complement strand
CGCAGATCGAGCCCCATCTCGGCGAGCACCTTGCGCGGCTCGCGAACGATGCGCGAGCGATAGGCTGGCGACTTGTACCAGCTCGGCGGCAGGCCGAGGACGGGCCACGGGTAGCACGAGCACAGCGTGCAGACGACGACGTTGTGCACGTCGGGCGTGTTCTCGACCACCACCATGTGGTCGCCTTCCGGCCCACCGAAGCCGAGCTCGGCGATGGCGGCCGTCCCGTCGGTCAGCAGCCGCGCCTTGTAGTCGGGATCGGTCCATGCCCGGGCGACCACCTTGGCCCCGTTGAGCGGCCCGAGGTTGTGCTCGAAGTTGGCGACGATCGCGTCCAACCGGTCGGTGTCGAACATGCCGCGCTCGACGAGGACCGACTCGATCGCCGCGACGCGTGCCTCCACCGGCGCGAGCGGCGCCGGGTGGTGCGTGTGCCCGCCGTCTCCATGGTTGTGATGGTCGTGATGGTCGTGATGGTCGTGGTCCGCCTGGTCGTGTCGATCGGCTCCTTCGTTCATCGCTGCACCTCGAGGTAGCGATCCCACAGATCGACATGGACGACCTCGGCGTCGGCGCCGCCCTCGCCCCACAGCTCACGTGCCGTGAAGCGCACCGAATACGTCGACTCGATCACCCGACGATCGCTGTGGGCCTCGACGTCGGGCACGTTGTGGGCTCCGTCCACGCGCACGACCACGCCCTGCTTTCCCTGCACGTATCGCGGCGCGCGCGTGTGACCGGGTGGATGCCATTCACGGACACGAACACGATCACCGACCGCGAAGCGGGCCTCGGTGCGATCGGTTTCGGGCGACGTCGGGCCGATCCCCCGGTCGGGGCGGGACAGCGGGAACCGACCGCCGGCCCGACGGTCGAGCTCGTCAGGAGACGTCAACCCGGCCTCGACGATGAGCGTCGAGATGCCGGTCAGCCAGTGCTCGTAGTACGACGACGAGAGGTAGTGCGCCGGGTCCATGCGCTCGATGCTGTGACGGAACGCTCCGCCGGAATAGCGCAGTGCCGACCCGGCCGCGGCGCTGATCCGGAACGTGCGCCGCTCCCAATCGTGGTGGAACACCGGCTCGTCGCGCTCGACCTCGACCGGACCGAACCCGTCCAGGCCGCCGAGGTCGTGGATGCCGTCCATCGCACCAGCCTCCCACGCGCGGAAGGGGCACCACTAGGTTGGGCCCGTGCCGTCGGCGTTGATCATCCAGCACGGAGAGAACGGTCCGGCGGGGCTCGTCGCCGATCGCCTCGAGCACCACGGCTACGAGCTCCACACGTGGTTCCCGGGCACGCTCGCCAACGGGAACGCTCCCGACGCGACCGCCTTCGACCTCGTCGTTCCGCTCGGGTCCGAGCACAGCGTCTACGACGAGGCGGTGGTCGGTTCGTGGATAGATGGGGAGCTCGACGTGCTGCGCACGGCGCACGACAATGGCATTCCGGTGTTCGGCATCTGCTTCGGCGCACAGGCCCTGTGCGCGGCCCTGGGTGGAGTCGTCGAACAGTCTCCCGTGTACGAAGCTGGTTGGGTCGAGGTCGAAACCGACGACGATTCGGTCGTTCCGTCCGGTCCCTGGTTCACGTGGCACGGCGACCGCTGCATCCTGCCCACCGACGTCGCCGTGCTCGCTCGCAACGACGTCGCGGTCCAGGCGTTCCGGCACGGCAACAGCGCCGCGGTGCAGTTCCATCCCGAGGTCACGCCCGACATCGTGCAGGACTGGATCGCCGAGCTCGACGCGGCCTGGTTCGCCCGCAAGGGCATCGACCCCGCCGCGATGCTCGACGGCTTCGCACACCATCGCAACACCGCGCTCGTCAACCTCCACCGCATGCTCGACCGGTTCCTCGTCGACACGCGGGGATGACGTCACACATGACGGTGCCGGTGCGCCGCCCCGACTCCGTGCCGGGCGTCGACATCGTCTCCCACGACGTGTACGCGGCGGGAGTGCCCCACGCCGGCTACGACCGGCTGCGTCGGGAAGCGCCGGTCGCGTGGATCAACGAGACCGCCGCCAACGGGCACACCGGCGCGGGCTTCTGGGCCGTGACGCGCTGGGACGAGCTGGTCCCGGTGCACAAGGACTGGCGCACGTACTCGTCCGAGGTCGGCGGCACCGAGATCGAGGAGCTCGCCGCCGACGCGATCGAGGCCCGCAAGACGATGCTCGAGACCGATCCACCGCGCCACACGCGGCTCCGACAGCTCGTCAACCCGGCGTTCTCGAAGGCGATGGTCGCCACGTACGCCGAATCGGCGACCCGGCTCGTCGAGACCGTGCTCGATGAGGCCCTCGCACAACCGGAGCTGGATGCCGTCGAGCACATCGCCAGGGCGCTGCCGATCCGGATGCTCACGGGCATCCTCGGCGTCCCCGACGTCGACGCCGAGCAGCTGTTCGCGTGGGCCGACCAGATCGTCTACCACGCCGACCCCGACTTCTCGGCCGCCGTCATCGACGCCGTCGACACCGACCCGTACCGCCTGCTGCCGTTCCGCAGCCCGGTCAGCGAACGCGTCTTCGAGTACGTCGAGCGCATCATCGCGGCCCGCGGCCGGCATCCGGCGGGCGATGTGATCTCGGTGCTGGCCGACGCGACCGTTGACGGCCAGCGACTGTCGGCGCGCGAACGTGGCACGTTCTTCCTCCTGCTGCTGATCGCCGGGAACGAAACGACGAGGCACTCGCTCTCGCAGGCGCTGATCGCGTTCGCGGAACACCCCGACCAGCTCGAGCGGCTACGGGCCGACCCAGCGTTGCTCGACCGTGCGGTCGAGGAGGTCCTCCGCTGGGCCAGCCCACAGTTGCACTTTCGCCGCACCGCGACGGTCGACACGCGACTCGCCGACGTGTCGATCGCCGCCGGCGACAAGGTCGTCACGTGGTACGCGGCGGCCAACTTCGATCCATCGCAGTTCCCCGATCCGCACCGGCTCGACGTCGGACGCTCGCCGAACCACCACGTCACGTTCGGTGGTGGCGGTCCGCACCTGTGCCTCGGTCAATGGATGGCACGCCTGGAGGTCCGCGTCTTCCTCGAAGCGCTCGTCAGACGCGTCGACCGTTTGGAGCTCGCCGGACCCGTCGAGCGGGTCCGGAGCAACTTCATCAACGGCGTCAAGCGACTCCCGATCACCTGGCGACCGCGATAGCGCACGGATGCGTCAGGGCGGGGTGTGCGAGCCGGCCGCCGCGACCACGTACTCGGTGAACCCCGAGATGCTGGAGATCGCGGGATAGTCCCGCTCCGGGACATCGATGCCCGTCTCGTCGTGGAGGGCGTTGACGAGGTTCAGGAAGTCCATCGAGTCGAGGTCGGCAGCGTCCTGCAGAGGGACGTCGGGATCGATCTCGGCGAGATCGACCTCGGGCGCGATGCGGCGCAGGAGTCGGGCCAACAGGTCGTGGGGATCGGTGATCGTCACAATGCCTCCGGGTTCTGCAGCAGGCGGTCGATGGCGGCGAGGAAGCGACTGCCCTCGTGGCCGTCGGACACGCGATGGTCGGCAGCCAGCGTCGCCCGGACCGTGGGGCGCACGCCCAGCATCCCACCCGACGCCCACGGCCGCTCGACGATCCGTCCGAAGCCGACGAGTGCGACTTGGGGTGGGTAGATGACGCCGTACACCTCGTCGGCGCCCTGCTCGCCGAGGTTCGTGACGGTCAGACCGGCATCGGTCATCTCCGAGCTCCGAAGCCGCCCCGACCGCGCCCGCTCGACGACATCGCGCAGCGCGGCCATCAGCTCGTCCACGGTCAGCCGGTCAGCGTCGTGGATCGCGGGCGCGACCAGCCCGCCGCCGCGCAGCGAGACGGCGACACCGAGATGCACCGCCGGCGCCGGCTGGAAGCCGTCGACCCAATGGCCGTTCATGGCCTGCACGTCGCGCGCGGCGAGGGCGACCGCCTTCAGGAGCAGCGCCGCCGGGAGGACCCGCTCGGCGACCGGGCGGCGGCTGTTGGCGTCGGCCAGCCAGGAGGACGCCGCGCCCAGGTCGAACGTGGTCGCCAGGTAGTAGTGCGGGATCTCGCGCTTCGAGCGGGCCATCAACTGGCCGATCGCATGTCGCATCGCAGCGCGACGGTCCGTGGAGGCGCCGCGCGTCGGAGCTACGAGGACCTCCGGCGGTCGCAGCGCGGCGGCGTTCTCCGCGCGGCCCGGCGTGCCACGCTCGACATCGGCGGTCACGACCGCGCCGCCCGGCCCGGATCCCACCAGTGACCCGAGGTCGACTCCCCTCTCGCCCGCCCGACGTCTGGCGAGAGGCGACACCCGCACGCGCCCGGGTGCGACGGGAGCACGGGGCGCGGCGGGTGGCGGAGGCAGGACGGACGCCACGGGCGCGTGGACCTCGACCGGACGCGGCGGCCCGTTGGTGGCATCGGCCGCAGCCTCGATGCGGGCGAGCGGTGTGCCGACGGCGACCTCGGTTCCGATCGGCACGAGCAATTCGGCGACGACGCCGTCCTGGAAGATCTCGATCTCGATGTCGGACTTCTCGGTGTCGACGACGGCGACGATGTCACCGCGGTGGACGTGGTCGCCGGGTGCGACGCGCCACTCGATCACGGTGCCGACGTCCATGTCGGCGCCGAGTGACGGCATCCGGAACTCACCCACCACCGACTCCCACCGACAGACGCGCGGCGGCCGCGATGTCGGCAACCTGGGGCAGCGCCGCATCCTCGAGGTGTTTGGCGTACGGGATCGGAACCTCGGCGCTGCACACCCGACGGACCGGTGCGTCGAGGTCGTAGAACGCATCCTCGGCGATCAGCGCCGCGACTTCGGCCGACAGGCCGCCCGTGCGCCAGCCCTCGTCGATGACGACGGCGCGGTGGGTCGCGGCGACGGACTCGACGATGGCCACGGTGTCGAGCGGGCGGAGCGCACGCAGATCGAGCACCTCGGCTTCGATGCCCTCGGCGGCGACCACCTCGGCCGCCTCCAACGCCTTGCCGACCATGCCCCCGTACGCGACGAGTGTGACATCGATCCCTTTGCGCCGTACGGCGGCACCCTCGATCGGCGTCGGCCCTGCGTCATCGGCCAGGTCGCCCTCGAGGTTGTAGAGGCCGCCGTGCTCGAAGATCACCACCGGGTCGGGGTCGCAGAGCGCCGTCCACAACATGCCGCGCGCGTCCTCCAGCGTCGCCGGGGCGACCACCTTCAGTCCTGGCACGTGGGCGTACCAGCCTTCGAGGCTGTGTGAATGCTGCGCGGCGAGCTGGCGCCCCGCCCCCGTCGTCATCCGGATCACGAGCGGCACGTTGCACTGGCCTCCCGACATGTGCAGCAGCGTCGCCGCGTTGTTCACGATCTGGTCGAGGGCGAGGAGGCTGAAGTTGACGGTCATGATCTCGACGATCGGGCGCATCCCACCGAGTGCGGCGCCGATCCCCGCGCCCACGAACGCCGACTCGGACAGCGGCGTGTCCCGGACGCGCTCCGGCCCGAACTCCTCGAGCAGGCCCAGGCTGACGGCGAAGCAGCCCCCGTAGCGCCCGACGTCCTCGCCCATCAGGAACACCCGATCGTCGCGGGCGAGCGCGTCGCGAATCGCCGCCCGCATCGCCTCGCGATACGTCGTCCTCATGCCGGGGCCTCGCTGTACACGAACCGGGTCAGATCCTCGACCGGCTCGAACGTGCCGGCCTCAGCGGCGGCCACGGCGTCGTCGACCTCGGTCGCGATCTCACTCTCGATCGTGGCCAGCTCGGCGTCGGTGAGCACTTCCGCCCACTTCAGCCGGTCCGACAGCACCGTGATCGGGTCGCGCGCCCGCCACATCTCGACCTCTTCCCTGGCGCGGTAGCGCTCGGGGTCGTACATCGAGTGGGCGCGGAATCGATACGTGCGCAGCTCGAGGAAGGCCGGGCCTCCCCCGGCCCGGACCTCCAACGCGGCGCGCCGGGCGGCAGTCTCGACGGCGACGACATCCATCCCGTCGACCGGCCAGGCAAGCATTCCGTACGCCGCCGCCTTGAGGGCCAGGTCCGTCGCCGACTCGGAACGTTCGAGGGCGGTGCCCATCGCGTACAGGTTGTTCTCGCAGCAGAACAGCACCGGGAGCCGCCAGAGCGCGGCGAGGTTCATCGTCTCGTGGAACTCCCCTTCGGCGACGGCCCCCTCCCCGAAGAAGCAGGCGGTGACGCGGGGCAGGCCGCGCAGCCGATCGGCGAGGGCGAGACCGGCGGCGACCGGCAGGCCGCCACCCACGATGGCGTTGCCGCCGTAGAAGCGGCGAGCCACGTCGAAGATGTGCATCGACCCGCCGCGGCCGCGGCTGGCCCCCTCGACCCTGCCGTACATCTCGGCCATCACCGCCGCCGCCGGAACACCGCGGGCGAGGGCCTGGCCATGCTCACGGTAGGTGGCCACGACGGCATCGTCGGGTGTGAGCGCTTCCATCACGCCGACGGCGACGGCCTCCTCGCCGATGTAGAGGTGCACGAATCCACGGATGCTCGCCGCGCTGTACAGCTCGACGCAGCGTTCCTCGAAGCGGCGGATCTCGATCATCCGGCGCAGCAGGTGGACACCGTGGTCCCGGTCCGCTGTCCAGTCATGGTCGGGCAAGCCGTGGTCGAGCATCATCACGGCTTTTCCTCGAGTGTCGACAGGTCACCCTCTGGCAGACCCAGCTCGCGCGCCTTGAGCACACGGCGCATGATCTTGCCGCTCTTCGTCTTGGGCAGGTCAGCGGAAAACGCGATGTCGCGCGGCGCCACGGCGGCGCCCAGCGACTTGCGGGCGAACCCGATGAGCTCCAGCCGCAGCTCGTCGGTGGGCTCGTACCCGGGGCGCAGGGCCACGAAGGCCTTGAC
>DASUEW010000163.1:0-2364 GCA_036274875.1 Ilumatobacteraceae bacterium | reverse complement strand
CCGACCCCGTCACAAGATCGGCCACCGCAGATCGGGCCCGTCGAGATCCTGGATCCCGACGGGCCCGATCTGCGGGCTCGACTCCGGTTCGGCTCGTCGTGCTGCGGGAAGCCGAGATTGATGCCGCCGTGGCTCGGGTCGAGCCAGCGGCTGGTCACGGCCTTCTCGCGGGTGTAGAACGAGACGCCGGCGGGGCCGTAGGCCTTGGCGTCTCCGAACAGGGAGTTCTTCCAGCCGCCGAACGAGTGGTACGCCACCGGCACCGGGATCGGCACGTTGATGCCGACCATGCCGCACTGCACCTCGTTCTGGAAGCGGCGGGCCGCTCCGCCGTCATTGGTGAAGATCGCCGTGCCGTTGCCGTACTGGCTGCGGTTGATCAGGTCGAGGCCCTCGGTGTAGCTGTCCACCCGCACGATCGAGAGCACCGGGCCGAAGATCTCGTCCTGGTACACGGCCGAGTCGGTGTGGACCTTGTCGAACAGGGTCGGGCCGAGCCAGAATCCGGATGCGTCGCCGTCGACCTCGATGCCGCGGCCGTCCACGACGACGTCGATACCGTCGGCGGCGGCGACGTCGATGTAGGACGCGACCTTGTCGCGGTGCACCTTCGTGATCAGCGGGCCCATGTCGCAGCCGCGCATGCCGTCGCCGACCTTGAGCCCGGCCATGCGCTCGGTGATCTTCGCGATCAGCTCGTCGGCGACGGGCTCGACCGCGACGATGACGCTGATCGCCATGCACCGCTCACCGGCGGAACCGAACCCGGCGTTGACCGCGGCGTCCGCCGCGAGGTCCAGGTCGGCGTCCGGCAGCACCAGCATGTGGTTCTTCGCGCCGCCGAGGGACTGCACCCGCTTGCCGTGGAGCGCGGCCGTCTCGTAGATGTACTTCGCGATCGGCGTGGAGCCCACGAACGAGATGGCCTGGACGTCCGGGTTCACCAGCAGCGCGTCGACGGCCTCCTTGTCGCCGTGCACGACGTTGAACACGCCGGCGGGCAAGCCCGCCTCCGTGAAGAGCTCGGCCATCCAGTTCGAGGCCGACGGGTCCTTCTCGCTCGGCTTCAGCACGACGGCGTTGCCCGTCGCGATCGCGATCGGGAAGTACCAGAGCGGCACCATCGCCGGGAAGTTGAACGGACTGATGATGCCCACGACGCCGAGCGACTGGCGCAGCGTGTACACGTCGACGCCCGTCGACACGTTCTCGGAGTAGTCGCCCTTGGTGAGGTGGGGCATGCCGAGCGCGAATTCGACGACCTCGAGGCCGCGCTGGATCTCGCCGAGCGCATCCGAGGTCACCTTGCCGTGTTCGGCGGTGAGGATGTCGGCCAGCTCGCCCTTGCGGGAGTTGAGCAGCTCGCGGAAGTTGAACAGGATGGTCTGGCGCTTGGCCTGCGAGGTGTCGCGCCAGGCGGGGTAGGCCGCCAGGGCGACGGCGACGGCTGCGTCGACGTCGGCCGTGCTGGCGAGGCGCACGTTCTTGGCGACCTGGCCGGTGGCCGGGTTGAAGACCGGGGCGGTGCGCGTGGAGTCGCCGTCGGCGGCCGCTCCATCGATCCAGTGGCTGATTACGGGGGTGTCATTCATTGTGGTGTGTCCTTTTTCTTCAATTCGACGGAGATTGTGGTTGTGGGGGCCTGTTCCGGCTGAATTCGACGAGATTCGGCAGAATCTCCGTCGAATTCGGAAGGGGCGGGGTTAGACGAGCAGGTCGAG
Organism: Ilumatobacteraceae bacterium; assembly: GCA_036274875.1. GTDB lineage: Bacteria > Actinomycetota > Acidimicrobiia > Acidimicrobiales > Ilumatobacteraceae > JALOLG01. The sequence continues at coordinate 643 of DASUEW010000163.1, read as the reverse complement.
GCCGAGAACCTCGTCGTAGATGGCCAGGGCCTCTGCGACCTCGTCGTCGGTGACGACGCAGGGCGGCACGACGTGGATGCGGTTGTCCGCGAGGAAGGGCAGCAGTCCCCGGCCGAGCAGCTCGGCCTTGATCCGGCCCATCACGGCGCCGTTCAGGGGCTCGCGGCTCTCCGGGTCGGCGACAAGCTCGAGCGCCCAGAAGACGCCCTCGCCTCGCACCTCGCCGATGATCGGGTGCTTCGCCTGCAGCTCGGCGAGCCCTGGCGCGAGCACGTCGCGGCCGATGCGGGCCGCGTTGTCGACGATGCCCTCGTCCTCCATCGCGTCGAGCGCGCCGACGATCGATGCCATCGCGAGCGGGTGGCCGCTGTAGGTCAGGCCGCCGGGGAAGACGTTCGTGTCCCAGTCGCGGGCGATGGAATCCGGGATGACCACGCCGCCGGTGGGGACGTAACCGGAGTTGACGCCCTTGGCGAAGGTGATCAGGTCGGGCACGACGTCATAGCCGTCGAAGGCGAACCAGCGGCCGGATCGGCCGAAGCCGCACATGACCTCGTCGAGGATCAGCATGATGCCGTACCGGTCGCAGAGTTCGCGCACGCCGGCGAGGTAGCCGGGCGGCGGAAGCAGCACGCCGGCGGTG
>DASUEW010000162.1:0-4369 GCA_036274875.1 Ilumatobacteraceae bacterium | reverse complement strand
CTTCTCTGATCGCCTCTAGCGCGTGCGAGCGGACTCCGTCGAACGTGTTGACCGCGACGATGAACGGCACGTTGCGTACCTCGAAGTAGTCGATAGCCGCGAAGCAATCGGTGAGCCGGCGGGTATCGGCCAGGATGACCGCTCCGATCGCTCCACGCGACAGCTCGTTCCACATGAAGTGGAAGCGTTCCTGTCCGGGCGTCCCGAACAGGTACAGCGTGATCTCCTCTGTGAGCGTGATGCGACCGAAGTCCATCGCGACCGTGGTGGTTCGCTTCTCGCCGGTGAGCAGGAGGCTGTCGACGTCACTCGACGCCGCCGTCATCACCGCTTCGCTGCGCAGGGGCTCGATCTCGGAGATCGTGCCAACGAACGTCGACTTACCCACGCCGAACCCTCCGGCGATGACGATCTTGACGGGGATCTTGCCCCGCGGGGTGTCAGAGGCTTCGGACGCCATCGAGAACCTTCTCCAACAAGCTCGTGAACGATTGTGATCGTCGGGGGATGTGGACGACGACGGCGCCGTCGCGTACGAGGTCGGCGACCAACACCCTCGTGACGCCGATCGGGATCTGGAGACGTGCCGCGACCTCCACGAGGGCGGTGGGCGTCTGCACCAGCTCGATGAGCCGGGCGGCCTCCCAACGGTACGCGCCAAGGTGGGTCGATGCCCGCGTGCTGGCCTGGATCTGAGCTTCGAGCCCGATGCTGTCGCCCTCGGTGCCGGTCCGACCGCCGGTCATCGCGTAGGGGCGGATCAGCCGGCCGGTCTCGTCAGCGTCGTCCTCCTGCAGGATCGAGCCGATGTCGGCGTCGTCTGGCATGCCTCACTGCCTCGACAGCATCATCGACTTCAGCTCGTCGCGGACCTCGGGGGTGAGTACGTCGCCCGCCCGATCGGCGAACACTGCGATCTCGTAGCCGATGGTGCCGATGTCCGCGTCCTTGGTCGTGACGACGCACATCAACGATCCGTCGCGGATGCCGGTGACGAACATCCAGCCGTTCTCCATCTCGACGATCACGTTGGACACGGCGCCGGCACCGAAGCGCCCGGCCGACCCGTACGCGAGCCCGATCATCCCGGAGGCGACGGCAGCCAGACGTTCCGTGGTCTCGCGCTCGACGTTGGCCGACACTGCGAGCGGCAGGCCGTCCGACGAGACGACGACCGCCTGCTTGACGGCTGCCACCTGGTCGACGAATCGGGCGACGAGCCAGTTCAAGTTCTCGACAGCACCCATCAACGATCACCTCCGAGATCGGTCTGATCTCCGTCGGGGCCGGCGGCGCCTTCGCCGTCGCGGCCGAGTTGGAACTCTTTTCGGAACGAACGCAGTCGCTCGCGGATCGTCTCCGGGTCGAGGCGCGACTGCGATGTGCTCGTCGTGACCTCGTCGTGATCGAAGGCGTTGCCGGGATCGCGCGTCGGGAGAATGGGTGACACGGTGGCGTCGGGTCGCGCGCCGGCGCGGCCTGCCTCGAACGCGGTCAGGGCCGCCTTCAGTGCGCTCGGAGTGCTCGGTGCGACAGGCTCGGCGGGCGGGCCGATCGGGCCGAGGAGCTGGGCGGCGAGGCGGTCGGGACCGTCCGGCCCGGTGCCGCGCGATCGTGTCGGTAAGAACGGAATCGATTGGCCAGTGGCGACTGGCTCCAAGGTTTCGGTGCGGGTGGGGACCGCCCTTGCGGTCGGGTCCGTGAACGGGCGAGATGTCGGTTCGAAGCCGAAGGCCGGGGGTGCCGGCGGTCGATCGAACTCGCCGCTCACGCGATCGCGGGACCTGGGTGGCGTGAGGCCAGGTGCTTCGAGCTCCGTTGTCGGCTTCTGCGCTCCAGGATCCGCGGCGGCGGGCTCCGGTGTGTGCACCGGCTCGATGTCGAGCGCGGGCTCCGGTGTGTGCACCGGCTCGACGTCGAGCGCGGGCTCCGGTGTGTGCGCCGGCTCGATGCTGAGCGCTGGCTCGGGTGCGCGCGCCGGCTCGACGGCAGGACCGGCGGGCAGCTCGCCGTCGTCGACGACTTGTGGCGCGGACGTGTCGATGGGGTCTGGACCGACTGTCGATTCGATGAGGTTGTCCGTCACCACTTCGGCGTGGCCGTTCGACGCCGGCTCGGTACCGAGCAGCCCGGCCCCGTCGATCGGTTCGTACATCGTCGCCGGCAGCGCGATCTCGACCAGGAGTCCCGACGCCGACGGCACGAGCCGCACGTGCACGCCGTGCTTGTGGGCGAGCAGCGACACGACCGACATGCCGAGTGTCGGCTCGACCGACAGACCGACGATCGGCGGATTGGCGAGGATGTCGTTGAGCTCGACGAGTCGGTCGGTGCCGATGCCCACACCCTCGTCGACGATCGAGATCAGATAGTGCTCACCGGCATATCGGCCGGACACTGCCACGCGGCTCTCGGGCGGCGAGAACGACGAGGCGTTGTCGAGCAGTTCGGCCAGGAGGTGGGACATGTCGGCGACGACGGCGCCACGCACCTGCAGACCGTCGAGGTTGAGGACGTCGATGCGGCGGTACTCCTCGACCTCGCCGATCGCGGCGCGCACGACGTCGTCGATTTCGGTCGCCTTGGTGCGACGGCGCCGCGACTCGGCGCTGGCGAGCACGAGCAGGCTCTCGGAGTTGCGGCGCATGCGGGTGGCGAGATGGTCGAGCTGGTAGTAGTTCGCCAGCACACTCGGGTCGTCGACGTCGGCCTCGAGCTCGTCGAGCAACGCCAGCTGGCGGTCGATCAGGCTCCGTGTCCGGCGGGCCATCGTGACGAAGATGTCCGACACGCCGCGGCGCAGGACCTCGATCTGCTCGTGGGCGACGTCGACGAGCGTCGACTGAACGACGTTGAAAGCCCCGGCGAGCTCACCGAGCTCGTCGGTGCCGGCGTCCTCGATGGGCGCGACCTCCGGGATCGCCGACCGACCGCGTGGGTCGCGCAAGGCGCTGACGAGCGCCGGGAGCTGGATGGTGGCGACCTCACGGGCCTTCTCCGACACCGCCCGCACCCGACGTGTGATCGACCGCGTGAGGAACCACGCCATCAATCCGGCGAGAACAACGGCGACGAGCGTGATGCCGATCTGGAGGAATGTCGTCCGCCGCAACGTGTCGGCCTTCGAGTTGGCGTCGGCGACGATCTCGCCGGCGAACTTGTCACGCACGGTGGCGATCCCCGAGATGCTCTCGTTGAACGTCAACGCGTCGAACGCCTCGAATCTGCCACGGTCGGCCTCGGCGACGATGTCGTCGAGCTCGTTCGCGGAATCGGTCAGGCGCTGCGCCCATTGACCATCGCTGAACTCCGCCAGCCACTGTTCGGGCGCGTTGTTCTGGAACTCGACGACGCTGGCGACAAGTGTGTCACCGAGGGCTGCGGCGTCGGCAATGTCCGACAGGTAGCGCGATGCCGGCCAGTCGCCGATCGTTTGCACGAGGTCGTTGGCGATCTGTTCTGAAGCGGCGAGCGAACCGACGGCGTACAGCGCGCGTCCGAGGTCGACGTCATCGGCCCCATCCGCCAACAGCCGACCGAGGCCGATCAGTTCGCGCTCGGTGTTGCCGTATTCCTGGACGGCGACCAGTGTGCCAGTCGTCGTGCCGATCCCGGTGCTGCTGACCTGGACATCGTCGCCGGCGTCGACACCGCCACGGCCCTTGATCAGGGCATTGGTGGCCGACTCGAAGTTGAGGACCATCGTCTCGCTGTCGCCGATGTCCCGGACGGCCTGGCGCAGGTCACTCATCGAGGTGTCGGTAGCGCGCCGGGCGTCGACGATCGCGGCCTGATCGCCGGTGTCGGAGATCACCTGCTCGGACTCGATCGCCTGAATCGAGGCGATGAGCGGTTCCCACGTCGAGCCCAGTCGGGCGCCACGGCGGGCCTGGTCGATGTCATCGACGCCGTCACGGATCGACAGGGTGAGCAGCGCGGTGACGGCCACTAGTAGTGGCAGCACGGCGACGAACAGTTTGGCGGACAATGAAAGGCGACGCATGCGCACGGACCTCCGGCTTCCACTTGCGACGGAGGTGTATCGGGACTTCGACCGAGTATCTTGAGCAAATGTGGACAGTTCGGGCTGACCGAGGATGACGGGGGTATCGCGCCCATCCGCCTCGTGACCGGGTGGGTTTCGTCTGCGCATTCTCAAGCCGGGCGGTCCGCTGACCGATATGTACGACATGGCTTGTGTGGATCCCGTCATGATGGTCCGCTGCGAGTCCTGACTTCGGAGGATCGAGAGGTATGACAGCCGAACTGGACGACATGCGAGCGAGTCTCATCGCGGCCGTCCAAGCCGAGCTCGACCGCTACGGCGTCACGATGATGGCCGAGGTCGAACGACTCCGTGCATCCAGCG
>DASUEW010000161.1:0-2572 GCA_036274875.1 Ilumatobacteraceae bacterium | reverse complement strand
CATGCCGCCGCCCAGCTCGGGGTGCCCGTGAAGTCCGCCGCGACCGGTCGTCGGGTCGAGCTCGGTCGCGCCATCGACCCCGCAATCGCCGACGACATCGTGCGCCGGGTCGTCGCCAACCCGATCATCGAGCGCTGGACGTCCGGACCGATCGAGCCCGACCACACGTCGGGTGGGCGCTCCGACGGCACCGCCGCCGTCGTACCTGTGCGCGAGCTGTCACCAGCCGCGCTCGATCAGGTCGGTGTCGACCGGGCGCTCGCCCTCGATCCCGAGGAGCTGCTCGCCGTGCAGCGCCACTTCGTCGCCGAGGGACGAGATCCCACCGACGTCGAGCTCGAGACCATCGCCCAGACGTGGAGCGAGCACTGCTCCCACAAGACGTTCCGGGCGACCCTCGTGACCGACACTGGCGACGAACGTCCCCCGCTGCTCACCGTGCTGCGGCACTGCACCGACGCCATCGCCGCCCCGTTCGTCCGTTCGGCGTTCGTCGGCAACGCAGGAATCGTCTCCTACCGGCCGGGCACGACGATCGCGCTCAAAGCCGAGACGCACAACCACCCGTCGGCTGTCGAACCGTTCGGCGGTGCGAACACCGGTGTCGGTGGCGTGATCCGCGACGTGCTCGGCGCCGCGCACCGTCCGATCGCGATCACCGACGTGCTGTGCTTCGGGCCACCTGACACCCCGCTCGTCGACGTCCCAGACGGCGCCCTTCACCCGCTGCGGATCCGTGAGGGCGTGATCGATGGCGTCGCCGACTACGGCAACAAGATCGGTCTGCCCACCGTCGCCGGCGCTGTGCTGTACGACCAGGCCTACACCACCAACCCGTTGGTGTTCGCCGGCTGCATCGGAGTGGCCGACGATCGAGCGGCCTTCTCCGGCCCGCATCCCGGTGACCGTGTCGTCGTGCTCGGTGGCCGCACCGGCCGCGACGGGATCCGCGGCGCGACGTTCTCGTCGCTGACGATGGATGCCACCACCGGCTCGGTCGCGGGTGCGAGCGTCCAGATCGGTGACCCGGTCACCGAGAAGCTGCTGGTCGACGTGCTGGTCGGTGCCGAGGATCTCTACACGGCGATCACCGACTGCGGTGCCGGTGGGTTGTCGTCGGCGGTCGGCGAGATGGCCGACGGCGTCGGTGCCGATGTCGAGCTCGATCTCGTGCCACTCAAGTACGCGGGTCTCGAACCGTGGGAGATCTGGCTGTCGGAAGCACAAGAACGCATGGTCGTGGCAGTCGACCCGCGGCGTCTCGGCGAGCTACGCGAGCGCTGCCGGATTCACGGTGTGGAGCTGGCCGACCTGGGCTCGTTCACGGGCGACGGGCGGCTCGTGGTTCGCTCGCACGGAGACGTGGTGCTCGACCTCGACACCGGTTTCCTCCATGACGGGCGGCCGCCCCGCCGGATGACCGCCACGATGCCGGAGCCGGACCACACCGCCGTCGGGCGTTCGGTCGACGACCCGAGGTCGGTCCTGCTCGATCTGCTCGCCCACCGCAACATCGCGTCGAAGGCGGTCACGATCCACCGCTACGACCACGAGATCCTCGGTGCGACGGCCGTGCGCCCGCTCGTCGGTGTGCGATCAGACGGGCCGGCCGACGGCGTCGTGCTCGCCGGTCCCGGCGAGGTCGACGGGCTGGCGATCGGGATCGGGGTCAATCCGTGGTACGGGCTCCACGACCCGGAGGCGATGGCGTATGCCGTCGTCGACGAGGCGATGCGCAACGTCGTCGCCGTCGGCGCCGACCCCGACCGCGTGTCGCTGCTCGACAACTTCTCGTGGGGTGATCCGCGGCGGGCGTCGACACTCGGCGACCTTGCTGCCGCCGTCGACGGGTGCTGCGCGGCAGCCCTCGCTCACGGCGCGCCGTTCGTGTCGGGGAAGGATTCGCTCAACAACGAGTACACCGGTGCCGACGGCGAGCGTCACGCGGTGCCACCGACGTTGGTGATCACCGCCGTGGGACACGTCCCCGACGCCGACGCCTGCGTCACGCCCGATCTCGCCGCCGCCGGTGACGAGCTGTTCCTGCTCGGATCGACGCAACCCGAGTTCGCCGGGAGCCATCTCGACCTCGTGCTCGGTCCGCCGGCCTCGCCCGGCACCGTGCCGCAGCCCGACCCGAGCGCTCCGGCGCGCTACCGCAACCTCCATCGGGCGATTCGTGCCGGTCTGGTGCAGGCGTGTCACGACGTGAGCGAGGGCGGGTTGGCAGTGGCGCTCGCCGAGATGTGCATCGGCGGGCGACTCGGCGCGGTGGTGACGGCATTGCCGCACGACGACACGTCCACGGCGCTGTTCGCCGAGTCGGCGAGCCGCTTGGTCGTCGAAGTGGCACCGGGCGACATCGAGCGCTTCAACGACGTGATCGCCGAGCCGGTCCACCACCTCGGTCACGTCACCACGGACGGCAACCTGTCGATCGTCGGTCTCGAACCCATTCCCGTCGGCGAGCTCGTCGAGTCCTTCCACCGGGTCGGGATGAGCGCGTGAGCCTCAAGGCGATCGTCATCACCGGACCCGGCACCAATCGCGACGGCGACGCGGCGGTCGCGCT
>DASUEW010000160.1:0-3500 GCA_036274875.1 Ilumatobacteraceae bacterium | reverse complement strand
CCGATCGACGTCGACGACGACGACGTCCGTTCCGGTCGCGAGGCCGGCGCCGCGACCACCACCGCGGCCCCCGAGTTCGAACCGTTTGGTCAGATCCCCTCCGTCGATCGCACCGACGACCTGGTCATCCTCGGCGGATCGGACGAATCGATCGACGAGCCGCTCCCGGCGACCGCGGCGCCCGACGGCGGGCCAGGCACGTGGGGTCACGACCTGGCATCGCATCGCCGCCTCCGGGTCCCGTGGAGGATCCTGCTCCCGCTCGTCGTCGTGGTCGCGCTCGTCGGTCTCGGGGTGCTCGCGTGGCAGTTGTTCCGGACGCCCGTCTACGCCGTACCCGACCTGGTCGGCGTCGAAGAGCCGGTGGCGCGTAACCAGATCACAGGGAACGGGTGGGAAGTGAGCGTGCAGCACGAGCGCAGCGACGTCGAGCCACGCGCGGGACACGTCATTCGCACCGCCCCCGCCGCCGGCGAGGAGCTCACCAGGGGCGAACCGTTCCTGCTCATCGTCAGCGACGGCCCGCTGTTCCGCCAGCTCCCGGAGCTGACCGGTCGGCCGTTCACCGACGTCGCGACCGAGCTCGCCAAGCTCGACCTCGTCGTCGAGCTCGTCGAACAGAACGACGAAGTCGTTCCGATCGGCACTGTCATCTCGTGGACGGTGCCCGACGACCCGACGTTGGTGGCGGGCAGTCAGGTGCTGCCCGACCGCGTCGTGCGGGTCGTCTCGTCGACCGGACCCGCTCCGCGCACCGTCCCCAACCTGGTCGGGCTCACGTTCACCGATGCCCAAGCGACGGTCGAGCCCCTTGCACTCGGGGTGTCGGAGGCGGAGCGGCAGTTCAGCGACACGGTCCCGGTCGACACGGTCATCTCGCAGACCCCACTCCCTGGCGAACAGGTCGCGAAGGGGACCGGGATCGTCGTCGTCGTCTCGAAGGGTCCCGACGTCGTGACGATGCCAGACCTCACCGGCATGACGTTCGATGTCGCGTCGGCCACGCTCACCACCGCCGGGTTCGTGCCGGTCCTCAGCTTCGGTGCTTCCGACGGCGTGTTGCAGAGTGCATCGGTCGGCGGCGTCCCGGCCGAGGTGGGCGCCGTGTACCCGCGCGGCACGCAGGTCGACTTGGTCTATCTCTGATCACTACGGTGCGAACTTCGGGTTGGCAGCGGCGCCGGCTCGACCGAAAGGACGACTGACATGGGTGCTCTCGACGGACGCGTCGCAGTCATCACCGGTGCGGGACGGGGGATCGGACGCGAGCACGCGTTGTTGTTCGCAGCCGAGGGCGCCAAGGTCGTGATCAACGACCTCGGCGCGGCCAGCGACGGTTCCGGAGCCGACGTGACCCCGGCCGACGAGGTCGCCGCCGAGATCCGTGCACAGGGCGGAGAGGCGATCGCCAACGGCGACGACGTCGCCGACTGGGAAGGCGCGCAGCGGCTGGTCAACGCCGCGATCTCGACGTTCGGAACGCTCGACATCCTCGTCAACAACGCCGGGATCCTGCGCGATCGTGTGATCGTCAACATGACCGAGCAGGAGTGGGACGCCGTGATCGCGGTCCACCTGAAAGGGCACTTCGCGCCAACCCGCTGGGCCGCGGCCTACTGGCGCGAGGAGCACAAAGCGGGCCGCGGCCGCCGGCGGAACCTGGTGCACACGTCGTCGACGTCGGGGTTGTTCTCGAACCCGGGTCAGAGCAACTACGGCGCGGCGAAGTCGGGCATCGCCACGTTCAGCCAGATCGCCGCCAAGGAGCTCTCGCGTTACGACGTCGTCTCCAACTGCATCGCGCCGGGCGCCCGGACGCGTCTCACGCTGGCGACGCCCGGCCTGGGCGAGATCATCGCCGCCAAGGAGGGCGCCTTCGACGTCTGGGACCCGGCCAACGTCTCGCCCCTCGTCGCCTATTTGAGCAGTGAGGCGTGCGCGTTCACCGGCGAGACGTTCTTCGTGCAGGGTGGCGTCGTGAGGCGGGTCGAGTCGTGGGCGATGGCCGAGACGTTCGAGCGCCCAGGAGCGTGGACCGTCGACGAGCTGGCCAAGGAGCTCGGAGCACTCGCCGCTGATTGATGCGGAGATGCTTATTCGGTGATCGCTTTGATCTCGTCGGCGATCTGCTTGCTGATCTCGTCTTGGGGCATCGCCGTCTGGATCGCCATGATCTTCATCATGTCGCCCTGGACCTTGATCTTGCCCGCCATGAACGCCTGCATGGCGACTGCCTGATCGCCGTCGACGAACATCGCCTTGGCGGTGGTGTAGTCGGTCGTGATCGTCGCGTCGGGCGAGTCGAGCTCGCCGAGCTCCATGTCGACGTCACCCGAAGAGGTGTCGAAGTAGCTCGTGACCGTGCCGTCGCCGAACGGCACGTCGGTCACCACCTGATTGATACGGACGCTCAGTGTGATGGTGGGGACCTGGTCCTCGTACTTGGACCGGATCTCCTTGGCGGCTGCCATCCACTCGGCAGACAGGAACGGGTGCGACATGCGCCCGGACTGTACCCGGAAACGTTCCGCTCCAGGGCACGCGAGGCGCCGCTACGGAACACGCACCGCCGTGTCGAGGTGCTTCTCGAACCAGTGGTCGGCGTACGGCTCGTCGTTGAAGGCCGCGACTTGTCGGTAGCCCGCCGAGCGGTACATCGCGACCGCCTCGACGAGCGCACCGTTGGTGTCGAGTCGGATGGTGTGGCTGCCGTGCTCGACCGCTCGCCGCTCGAGGTCGTGGAGCAGCCGGCGGCCGACCCCGAGCCCGCGTGCGGTCGGTGCGACCCACATCCGCTTGAGCTCGGTCGGTTCGTCGCCGTGGAACTTCAGCGCTCCGCAGCCGATCGGCTCGTCGTGCAGGGACGCCACCACGAACACGCCGGCCGGTGGTCGCATCTCGTCCGGATCGGCCGGCAGGGTGCGGGCGGGGTCGAACCCCATCTCGAACCGGTGATCGAGCTCGGCGAAGTACTCGCGAAGACAGTGCTGGGCATGCTGATCGGCGGGGTCGACGGCATCGATCTCGACCAGCGCACCTGTCAGCAGCCTCTCGACCTCACTCATCGCCGCGACGAGGCGTCGGCGCTGGGCATCGGCGAGCGGTTCGAGCATCGAGCGGGCCAACGCGTCGCTCCTTCGGTCGAGCAACGTCCGCTCTGCCCTGCCTTTGGCGGTGAGCCGTGCCGTTCGGACGCGTCCGTCGTGCTCGCTGGCGGTCACGGTGATCAGCTCCGCGGCCTCGAGGGAACGCAGCAGCCGGCTGAGGTAGCCCGAGTCCAGGGCGAGGCGCGACCGCATGGTGCGGACCTCGCAGCCGTGCTCGCCGATCTCCCAGATCACACGCGCCTCACCGAGGGGTCGATCTCGACCGAGGTAGTGATCGTTGAGCGCACCGACCCGTTGTGTGACCGCCCGATTGAAACCACGCACGCGTTCGATCATCGTGTCGGTCATGGTGTCGGTCATGGTGTCGGTCATGGTGTCGTGTCCCATTTGTCT
>DASUEW010000159.1:0-2846 GCA_036274875.1 Ilumatobacteraceae bacterium | reverse complement strand
TGACGGAGATGTCGATGACGTCGCCCTTCGCGTGCCATCGGGCCGTCTGTTCGCACGCCTGGCGGAGCACCCAACGGCCGACGTCGTGGATCTGGCCGGTTTGTTCGCATCACATCGAGCAGTCGTTGGGCGACGAGCTCGGGCGTGACGTCGAGCTTGGCATCGTCGATCAGGACCACGAACTCGTCACCGCCCATCCGTCCGATCGTGTCGGCGTCGCGCAACGTGCTCGTCAACCGCGCGGCCACGGCGACGAGCAACCGGTCGCCGGCCTCATGGCCGAGCGAGTCGTTGACATTCTTGAAGTCGTCGAGGTCGATGAACAACGCCGCCCCCATCGTCCCGTTGCGACGACTGCGGGCCAGGAGCTGCTCGATGCGGTCCATGATCAGGGCCCGGTTCGGCAGGTCGGTCAACGCGTCGTGCAGCGCCTGATGGCGCAGCTCGTCAGTGCGTTCGGCCACCAGCCGCAAAGCGCGCGAGCGCCCGGTGCGCAAGACCAGCATCAGCGTGGCGACGAGGATGCTGAGCGCCACGCCGGACAGCAACAAGACGAGTGGGCCCCCTTGGAGCAGCCCGCCCTGATCGCGAGCGGCGAGCGTCGTGACCGTCCACCCGTTGTGCAGATCGATCTCCATGGTCTGCGCGTCGTTCGGCACCTCGCCACTCCAGAACTCGACGTCAGAGGCGTCCTGGCGGTAGTGCATCGATGCCGTCATGCCCGGGTGACTCTGCAACGCCCGCTGCAACAGATTCTGTGGCACGGACACCGTGCCGACCCAACCCACGAACGCGGCGCGCCGCCCTTCGACGGTGATCGGCTTGACGCCGTCTCGATACACCGGGACGTTCACGCCCAAGAGTTGGCCGAAGTCGGTGACGATCGGCGCATAGGCGCTCTGACCCGAGTCTCGGGACAGCGCGCTCGCCAGCCCCAGTCCGTTCTCGGAACAGACGTCAGCGCCTGCCGCCGCGAGCCCCGCAGTTCTGACGACGCCCAACTTGGCGAGGCAATACTCCGCTCGCTCACCTGGAGGGATGATCTCGTACGTTCCGTCAGCTGCCAACGAGCCAGGCGGATCCTCGATCACACCGGCGATGAAACCAGGGAGCTCCGCGGCGGGGACGATCACGACCAAGCCGAAGCCGAGAACCTCGGGGAACCGTGCCATGTGGTCGGACAGTTCCGACCAGTGGCGGAACTCGGCCTGCGATGCGTCCGGGTTGGCGACGACGAAGCCTCCCACGCTCAGCGCCAGGTCGTCTTGGTGTTGAATCGCCAACTGCAACGTCGACGCGACTTCGGCAGCCGACCGTTCGAACACATTGCGCGCCGCATCGGCCTCGGTCTTCGCCACCGAGCGAGCGGCGAACAACGAACCTGCGATGCCGCCGACCACCATCACCGCGGCGACCAGCATCCACAGGTCATGGCGCTCGGAGCGCGCGACAGCCGCCGCCTCCGCGTCGGACTCCCAGCCCGGCTTCGTGGGGTTCGTCGATCTGTGAGGGCGCTCGCCCAATTCCACTCCAGACTCACGGCAGCGGTGGCAGCCAGAACGGATACCACCTCACCATCGGCACGCGAGCGTGGTCACTGAACCGCAATCTCAGGGCCCTGTGGAAATCACGTCGGGTGCGCGTCGAAACGCACTCGGTGGTAGGATCCACCCCCAAGCGGCCATTGCCTGGTCGTGGCAGCAAGTCTCGAGAGACGCCTGGTTGGGTGCGAACGACGGCATCGTCGTCGCCCCGGAACGGGCTCGACGCCTCCCGAACGGAGAGGCGGGACATGGAAGCCGCGATCGCATCGGATGCTGACGATCTGGGCACGACGAACGGGTCGGGCCCGGTGGCGGCGGAGCTGGCCAAGACGCCAACGGGCATCAGTGGGCTCGACGACGTGACCGGCGGCGGCCTGCCTCGAGGACGATCGACCCTGGTGTGTGGCCCGGCCGGCTGCGGCAAGACGCTGCTCGCCATGGAGTTCGTCGTGCGTGGGATCACCCAGTTCGACGAACCCGGCGTGTTCATGGCGTTCGAGGAGACCGCCGAAGACCTGACGGCGAACGTCGCCTCGCTGGGATTCGACCTCGCCCAGCTCGAGGCCGACGGAAAGCTCGTGGTCGATCACGTGTCGGTGGTGCGCGAGGAGATGGCGGAGACGGGTGAGTGGGATCTGGACGGCCTGTTCGTGCGGATCGGTGCGGCGATCGACGCGGTCGGCGCCAAGCGGGTCGTGATCGACACGATCGAGACATTGTTCGGAGCGTTCTCGAACACAGCGATCCTGCGGTCGGAACTGCGCCGCCTCTTCGGATGGCTCAAGGATCGTGGGGTCACTTCGGTGATCACCGGCGAGCGCGGAGACGGCACCCTCACCCGCCACGGCATCGAAGAGTACGTCTCGGACTGCGTGATCGTCCTCGACCACCGTGTGACCGAGCAGACATCGACCCGGCGACTGCGGATCCTCAAGTACCGGGGCTCGCTCCACGGCACCAACGAGTACCCGTTCCTGATCGGCGAGACGGGTGTCTCGGTGCTGCCGATCACGTCGCTCGGCGTGCGACACGGGGTGTCGGCCGAGCGCGTGTCGACCGGCGTGGCCCGTCTCGACGCGATGCTCGGCAACGGAGGCTTCTACAAGGGGAGCACCGTGCTCGTCAGCGGCAGCGCAGGCACCGGCAAGTCGACGCTGGCGGCGCAGTTCTGCGACGCCACCTGCGGTCGTGGGCAGCGCGCGCTGTACTTCGCGTTCGAGGAGTCCGAGGCGGAGATCGTGCGCAACATGGCCTCGGTCGGCATCGATCTGAAGCGATGGGTGGACGCCGACCTGCTCCAGT
>DASUEW010000158.1:0-2328 GCA_036274875.1 Ilumatobacteraceae bacterium | reverse complement strand
CCGCCGACGTCGTCGACGGTGGCCGGGCTGCCGCTGACGTTGACCGTCCACTTCGTCAGGCCGCCCGAGGCGGCCGTCTCGCTGACGGTGTAGGCGCCCGGGAGGAGGTTCGTCCAGGTCTGGACGAGGGTCGAGTCGGCGGGGGTCGTGTCGTAGGTGAACGTCTTGCAGGCGCCGACCTCGGTCCCGAGCGGGTAGGACGGGCCGCTGATGCAGATCGTGAAGGTCTGGCCGTCGATCGGGCTGACGCCGTTCCAGTCGACCGTCTTGGTCACGGTCAGGCTGCCGAGCTTGCGGGTGTTCGTCACCCCGGCGGTCGCCTGGGCTCCCGGGAGGACACTGCCATTGCCCTCACCGGTCACCGTCCAGACCGTCAGGCCACCGGTCCCCGACGCCGCCGTCTCGTCGACGACGTACGTTCCGGCCAGGAGGCCGGTCCACGTCTGGGTCAACGTGCCGGGATACGTGAACGTCTTGCAGGCGCCGGCCTCGGTCCCGAGCGGGTAGGACGGGCCCTGGATGCAGATCGTGAACGTCTGGCCATTGATCGGGGTGATCCCGTTCCAGTCGACCGTCTTGGTGACCTGGAGGGAGCCGACCGCCGGCGTGTTCGTGAACGTACAGGTGATCGTCTCGGACGACGTGTCCTGGTTGCCGGGCACGTTGATGACGATCGTCGCCGTGCCTGCCGGGATGTTGACGGTCGAGTTGTTGGTCGGATCGACGCAGACGACGTTCGTCAGCGACCAGGCCGACGGGATGCTCAACTCACTCGCGGTGTACGTGCCCGGCGGCAGGCTGAACTCCATCGAGTTCGGCAACGTGCCGTCGGCGTCGTCGTCGAGTGAGAAGTTGTTGTTGACGAGCGCGCCGTCGGTCAGGTTGAAGCTGAAGTCCTGGGCATCGTTCGGGACCGTGTCCTTGACGATGACGATCTTCCCGTTCGGGATGATCGTGTCGGACTGCATCTGGTTGTCGCGCTGGCCGATCGACTCGTCGTCGAACGCGTCCAAAGCGACGTGGTACGGCGACCCGCTCACCGAGCCGGCGCCTGTCGTGCCGTTGAACGTGGTCCATTGATCCGTTCGCGCGACGTGCGCACCGAACCAGAAGGCAACGCTGCAGGTCGTGACGTTCTGTTTCGTCTCGCACATCGCCCCGGAGCCCGGACCGACGGTGAACGAGACGGTGATCGCGGTCTCGCTGTCGCCCCCGTACGTGCCGCTGACGATCGCCGGCACCGTCGCACTGTTCAGGACTCCGCCACGCATCGTGAAGAAGCGTCCGCCTGGCTCGATCGCGTTGGTGACGTTGGGGTCGTCGAGAATGGCAGTCGTCGTGTCCGTCGCGCCGGTGCAGCCGGTGATGCCCTGACAGCGGTCGGCGTCGGTGATCCAGTTCTCGGACCAGTCCCAGTTCGTCAGGAAGTCGTAGGCGTGCTTCCCGGCCTTGGTCGTGCCGTACTTGAACGTGACGGTGTGCGTCTCGCCCGGGGCGATCCCTTCCAGCCACAGGCGCTGGACGGTCGCGTCACCCTCGCGATACCGCGAGTTGTTCTTCTGGAGGTTGCCGTTGATCCATCGGCAACCGAGATCGCCGCTGGAGTAGCCGGTCCCGAGATCGTTCGAACACTGGTCGTACGTCTTGATCGGTGCGTCCGTGAATCGGGTGGTGGCCGTTCCCGAGATCGGGCCGGTCGCGGTGACGTCGTAGTCGGAGATGAAGTAGGTGGGCAGGGAGAACACGTCGACGATCTCGCCGTTCGACGAGGCAGTCACCGTGACGTCGTGCCGCCAGGTCTGGCCGATCGTGTCGTTGACGACGATCCGGACCGACTCGCCGGCGGCCCAGTTCGTGCCGGTCAGCGTGACGGTCTCCCCCGGTGCGTAGTCGAGCTTGTCGCTGGCGATGGTCGGCGGACCGGACGGGGCGTACGCCGGGGCGGGTTCAGGGGAAACCGCGACGGGCTCTTCGGAGGGGGCGACCTCTGCCGGCGCGGGTTCGGCTGACTCGACCGGCGCGGGCTCCTCGGCAACCGGCGCGTCGGACGGCGCGGGCTCCTCGACCACCGGCGCTGAGGGCGCGGGCTCCTCGCTGGCTACAGGCGGGTCGGAGGGCGCGGGCTCCTCGACGATGGGCGCGTCGGTCGGCGCTGGGGCCTCGGACGCTACGGGTGCCTCGGTCGGCGTCGGCTCCTCTGCCGGGGTCGGCTCGGCGGACGGCTGGACCTCGGCTCCGGCAGCGGGGTCGGTCGTCGGCTCCGAGGCGACCGTTCCGAGAGGCACCAGGAGGGTGAAGACCAGGACGGAGATCTGGAACACGATCACG
>DASUEW010000157.1:0-7390 GCA_036274875.1 Ilumatobacteraceae bacterium | reverse complement strand
CGAACCGGATGTTCACCTCTGAACGACGGGTTACCGCCCGGGTGTCAGCGGCGCTTCTTCTTGCGCGGGCGCGGCGGGTGCGTCAGGAGCCGCTCCGGCCGCTCGGCCTCGGCAACGGCCGCCGCCGTCACCGTCGTCGTCCCGCCGGCAACACTGGACTCCACGGCGCGGATGCGTTTGGCCACACCCGGCGACCCACCGACGACGAGGTCGCGCAACATCTCACCGTGCGCCCGCTCGGTGCCGGGCGTCGGCCACTTCGGATCACGCTGCTTGAGGAACGCCAGCAGCGGCACCGCGATGAAGATCGACGAGTAGGCACCCGTGATCATGCCGACGAGCAACGCGATCGCGAACTCGCTGAGCGTCTCGGCGCCGAGCAGCCCGGCCCCGATGACCAGCAGCGAGAGCACCGGGATGACCGCCGAGATGCTCGTGTTCAGTGACCGCATCAGCACCTGGTTCATCGAGACGTTGATCACATCGGCGTACGGCGACTTGTGGGCGGCGTAGCGCGCCTCGTTCTCGCGAACGCGGTCGAACACCACGATCGAGTCGTACAGCGAGTAGCCGAGGATGGTGAGGAACGCGATCACCGTCTCGGGCGTGACCACGAAGCCGAACAAGGAGTAGATCCCGACGCTGATCGCGACGTCGTGCACCATGGCGATGATCGATGCGAGCGCGACCCGCCATTCGAAGCGGATCGAGATGAACGCTGCGACCACGAGCAGGAAGATGACGAGCGCACGCAGCGCCTTGTCGGTGATCTCACGACCCCACGTGGAGCTCACGGCGTTCACGCTGACCTCGTCGGTGCTCACCTCGGCGGAGTCGGCGAATGCCGTGCGCAAGTCGTCGCGCACCTTGACCGGCTGATCGGCGACCTGGATCTTGATCAGGTCGCCGCTGTCGGAGCTGCGCTCTTGGATCTGCGCCGTGCTCGGATCGATCCCGTTGTCGCTGAGGATCCCTTCCGCATCGTCGATCGTGAACGACGACGCGGGGACGTCCCAGACGATCCCGCCCTCGAAGTCGATCCCGAGGTTCAGTTGGCGCCCGAGCAGCGACAGGCCGCTGCCGACGAGCAGCACGCACGAGAAGACCAACCCGATACGCCGCCGGCCGAAGAAGTCGAGTGACGTCTGGCCGCGGTAGAGACGTCCGAGGCCCGTCGGGGCGACGGCGATCCGCTGGCGCACCGTGGGATCGGTTCGTGCGCTGCGGGTTTCCGTCATGCTGTCGCTCCGAGGCCGAGTGTCGGACCTTCGTCGAACCAGCCGCTGCGCGCCAGGAGGAACACCGCGGGGCGCGTGAAGAAGTAACACACGAGCATGTCGCAGATCGTCGTGAGGCCGAGGTAGAGCGCGAACCCCTTCACCGAGCCGACGCTCAACCAGAACAGGATCGCCGAGCCGAGGAACGCGACGACATCGGCCGACACGATGGTTCGCCACGTCAGCTTGAAGCCCCGCGGCGCGGCGTTGCGAAGAGACCGGCCGGCGCGGACCTCGTCCTTGAGGCGCTCGAAGAACACCACGTAGCTGTCGACCGTCACGCCGACGGCCACGATCACCCCGGTCGCGCCGGCCAGCGTGAACGCGTAGTTGGTCCATTGCGACACGAGCGCGGCGGCCACGTACACCGCCATCCCCCACACGACGAGCCCGGCGACGATGACCACGGCGAGCTTTCGGTAGTAGGCGATCATGAACAACACGATGATGACAGCGCCCACGATGCCGGCGATCACCGCCGCCTCGAGCGAGTCGCCGCCGAGCGTGGGGGACACCGTCTGCACCGACTGTGCCTCGACGTTCACGGGGAACGCGCCGCGGTTGAGCACCCGCGCCAGCGACCGCGCCTCGCTTTCGGAGAAGGTGCCGGTGATCTGGACCGAGCCGGAGAAGAACGGCTCGTTGACCACGGGTGCCGACTGGATGATGTCGTCGAGCACGATCGCCAGCTGGCGCGACGGGCAGGAGCTGGTGCCCTGGTTGCACTGGGAGGCGAGCAGGTTCCACGCCGCCTCGCCGTCGCTGCGCAGGTTGACGGTGACGGCCCAGGCGCCGACCTGGTCGAGCGTCGCGTCGGCGCTCCCGCGTTCGAACACCTCGCCCGAACCGCCAGATGGTCCGACGATGCAGACCTCGCCCGTGTCACCACGGACCGGCAAGACATCCTGCTGGCCCGGTGCGGCGGGGTCGTTCGGATCGACGACCGCAACGGTGGTCGGAGTCGCCGGTTCACCGGCGACGGCGGGCGTCGTCGTCGCCGGCGCGGAGCCGGTCACCGCAGTCGTCGTGGCGGCGATGGTGGTCGTGGGCGCGTCGGTCGGTGGCACGGAGCGGCGGAAGCCCGACGGCGTTCCGGCGGTCACGGTGTCGCCGGTCGCCGGCTCGGTCGTCGCCACAGCCGCGGTCGTGGGAGTCGACGACTCGACGGCGCTGGTCGGTGTCGTGTCGCCCGGCGCCGACGACGCGGTCGGGACGATGGTGGAGCCGCCATCGTCCCCGGTGTTCGATGGGTCGGTGCTCGACGGGTCAGTGGTGACCGCACACTGCAGCACCGGTCGCAACGAGACGATGCCGGCGATGTCGACGGCGTCGAGGGCATCCTGCTGGTCCTTGACCCCCGGGAGGTCGACGATCACGTTCGAGCCCTCGACACGAACGTCCGGCTCGGCGATGCCACGCTGCTCGAGCTCGTCGCGGATCAGATCCCTGATGACGATGAGGTCCTCGTCGCCGGCACCCTCGGTCGACGCGAGGATCACCGACACACCCCCGCGCAGATCGAGACCGAGCACCGGTGTGTTGCCCAACGCCAGGTTGACCACGAGCAGCAACGCGGACGCGATGACGATTCCGAGCAACGAGGCCCAGAGACGGGAACGCTTCACGAGTTTTCGGACTTCTCGTCGTCGTCGTCGTGTTGTGCGGCTGGAGTGACGGGGGCGTCAGCGGTGCTCGTGTCGACCTTGTTCTGGATCGCGGCACGGGCGATGCGGATCTGCACGTCGTCATCGATCTCGAGCCAGAACTTGTCGCCCTCCTCGCCGGTGATGAAGCCGAAGATCCCCGATGTCGTCACCACCTCGTCGCCCACGCCGATCGACCGCTGCAAGGCCTGCTGGTCGCGAACGCGACGGCGCTGCGGGCGGATCATGAAGAAGTAGAGCGCGAGCGGGATGAGGGCCAGGAGGATGAGCGACGGCAGCGGTGAGGCGCTCGATTCGTCGCTGCCGGCAAGGATCGACAGGAAGTGCATAGCGGCGCGGATCCTATCGACGGCTATCCCCACACCGACAGCACCTCGGAACGCAGGCAACCGAACGCCCCCTGTGCGATCGCCACCCGCATTCGCGCCATCAGATGCAGCGTCCAAGCCAGGTTGTGCACGCTCAGCAGGCGGGAGGCCGTCGGCTCGCCCACCTGGAACAGGTGGCGCAGGTAGCCGCGCGAATGCCGTTCGCACACCTCGCACGGGCAGGTGACATCGATCGGCTCGTCACTCTCGGCGTTGCGTACCGCCTTCACCTGCATCTTTCCGGCCGAGGTGAGCGCCGTGCCGTGGCGACCGAGGCGCGTCTGCATCACACAGTCGAACTGATCGACACCGAGCCCGACGGCCTCGACGAGCCCGGCCGGGTCGCCGACCCCCATCAGATATCTCGGGCGGTCGGGGGGCAGTTGCTCGAGTGCCGCGGCAAGGGCTGGGATCATCTCGTCGCGTGACTCACCCACCGACAGGCCGCCGATGGCGTAGCCGTCGAACTCGAGCTCGGTCGTGCGCCGCGCGCTCTCGGCACGCAACGCAGTGTCGGTGCCGCCCTGCACGATCCCGAACAGGGACTGGTCGGTTCGATGGTGTGCAGCACGCGCGCGGACGGCCCAGCCGGCGGTCCGCTCGACCGCCAGCCGTAGGACGTCGGGCTCGCTCGGCAGTGGTGGGCACACGTCGAGCGCCATCTGGATGTCGGCGCCCAACAGTTCCTGTGTCGCGACCGCGCCCTCCGGTGTCAGGCGGTGCATCGAGCCGTCGTACGTGCTCTTGAACGTCACCCCGTCGTCGTCGACCGTCGGCGAGAGCGAGAACACCTGGAAACCACCGGAGTCGGTGAGCGTCAGCCCGCGCCACCCCGAGAAGGGGCCGAGACCGCCGAGGCGGGCGACGACGTCGGCGCCCGGGCGCAGCATCAAGTGGTAGGTGTTGCCGAGCACGATCTCGATGCCGAGCCGCTCGTAGTCGGTCGCGCTCAGGTACTTGATCGCTCCGCGGGTTCCGACCGGCATGAAGCACGGCGTGCGATACGTACCGCGTGACGTCGTGGCGATCCCAGCGCGTGCCGTGCCGTCGCTCGCGTCGACGACGAACGACACGGGGTGCATGAGCGGCGAGGTTAGGCGTGCCGGTCGAGCAACATCGCGTCGCCGAACGACAAGAAGCGATAGCCCTCGTCGAGCGCTGCCGCGTACAGACTCCGCCAGCGGTCGCCGACGAACGCGTCGATCATCATCAACAGTGTCGTGCGCGGCAGGTGGAAGTTGGTCATCATCAGATCGACGAGTTGCCAGTCGAACCCACGATGGACGAACAACTCCGTCCGTCCGCTCATCCGGCCGGTGGCAGCAGCGGTCTCGAGCGCCCGCACCGCGGTGGTCCCGACGGCGACGACGCGTGACGCCGCCCGGCAGCGCTCGTAGGTCTCGACGGGAACCCGGTAGCGCTCGGAGTGCATGCGGTGGTCGAGCGGGTCCTGTTCGCTCACCGGCTGGAACGTGTCGAGGCCGACCACCAACTCGACCGTGGCGTGTTCGACGCCGCCGGCCGCGAGCCGCGCCAGCAGCTCGGGCGTGAAGTGCAGCCCCGCCGTGGGCGCGGCTGCCGAACCGGGCACTCTGGCGTAGACCGTCTGGTAGCGGTCCTGCTCGTCGAGCCGGCGCGTGATGTAGGGCGGGAGCGGCATCTCACCGTGCCGGCCGAGCAGTTCGAGCGCGTCGACCGGCCCGAGCAGCTCGACGATGAACGTGTCACCGGCCGCGGTCCGGTCGCCGATGGCGACGACCTCCTCGCCCGTCGGGGCGAACAGCACCTCGCGCGGTCGCAGCTTGCGGGCCGGCCGCACGAGTGCCTCCCATGTGCGGCGTGCCCCGTCGGTCGGTTCGAGCAGCAGCACCTCGGCCGCTCCGCCGGTGCGGCGGGTGAGCCGGAGGCGGGCCGGGATCACCTTCGTGTCGTTGACCACCAGCAGGTCGCCGGCACGCAGGAGGTCCGGGAGGTCACGTACGTGGTGGTGATCGGGTTTCGCAGATCCGCGATCGACGAGCAACCGCGACGCGTCCCGCGGTTCGACCGGCACCTGGGCGATGCGATCGGACGGCAGCTCGTAGTCGAACTCGTCCAACCGCACGGCAGGACACGCTACGGGAGCAGCGGGTTCTGGCCAGAGGGAATCGACCAGAGGGAATCGACCAGAGGGACTCGACCAGAGAGAATCGAATGGTGTGCCAGGATGCCGCCGTGACTGCACCGACGACCATCGCCGTGCCGTGCGACATCGGCAACATGAACATGCACGTCTGGGTCCCCGAGGCGGGATCCGGGCCGGGCCTGGTGCTCATCCAGGAGATCTTCGGGGTCGGGGCCTACATTCGCGCCGTCGGGGAGCGGCTCGCCGCGGCCGGCTACGTCGTCGGTGCGCCCGATGTCTTCTGGCGGTTCGCACCGGGGTGGGAGCAGGATCACGACGAGGCCGGGCTCACCGCGTCGTTCGAGGCGATGGGCAAGCTCGACATGGGCAGTGCGGTCACTGACTGTGCCGCCGCGGTTGCGGTGCTGGGCGAGCTCGACGCGGTGTCGGGTACACCGGGCGTGATCGGCTTCTGCCTCGGCGGCACGTTGGCGTGGGCGGTGGCGGCGAACGACGATCCAAGTGTGTGCATCAGCTACTACGGCTCGGGCGTCCCGTCGATGATCGACCAGATCGACAACGTCTCGTGTCCGACGTTGTTCCACTTCGGGGGGACCGACGACTTCATCCCCAGCGACGGCGTCGACGCCGTCGGCGCGGCGCTCGCCGGTCGACCCGGCTTCGTGCTCAACGTCGAGGCCGCCGGCCACGCGTTCGACAACCACGAGAGTGCGATGTTCTACAACGAGCCGGCAGCCAAGGCGGCCTGGTCGAAGACGATGGCATTCCTCGGCGAGCACCTCCCGGTGGACGCGCCGGCCTGAGCCGACCCGGGCGTCTCGACCTTCTGGGCTGCAACGTCTTTCGACGCCCGAAAAGTCCTGCAGCCCAGAACGGGATGATTCCGGCTCAGTCGAACAGGCCGGGCTGCGGCCCGGTGCCGCGGTCGGGCGCGATGAGGCCGACGTGGGTGTACGCGGCCGGGAGCGCGACGCGCCCGCGTGGCGTGCGGGCCAACATCCCCTGCTGGATGAGGAACGGTTCGTAGACGTCCTCGACGGTCTCGGCCAGCTCGCCCACGCTGATCGCGAGCGTCGAGAGGCCGACCGGCCCGCCCCCGAACTGGCGGCACAGCGCGTTCAGGATGGCGCGGTCGATCTTGTCGAGGCCGAGGTCGTCGACACCGAACAGGGCCAGCCCAGCGCGGGCGATGTCGGCGGTGACGTCGCCGTCGGCGCGAACCTCGGCGAAATCGCGAACCCGGCGCAGCAGCCGGTTGGCGATGCGAGGCGTGCCGCGCGAGCGCCGCGCGATCTCCCACGCACCTGCGTCGTCGATCGTCACGTCGAGGATGCCCCCGGCACGCACCACGATCTGCTGCAGCTCGTCGTCGTCGTAGTAGTCGAGCCGGGCGACGAGCCCGAAGCGGTCGCGCAGCGGACCGGTGATCATCCCGGTGCGCGTCGTGGCGCCGACGAGTGTGAAGCGCGGCAGCGTCAGGCGGATGCTCGAGGCGGCCGGGCCCTTGCCGACGACGATGTCGAGCTGGAAGTCCTCCATCGCCGGATAGAGGATCTCCTCGACGACACGGGAGAGACGGTGGATCTCGTCGACGAAGAGCACGTCGCCCTCGCCGAGTTTGGTGAGGATCGCCGCCAGATCACCTGCGCGCTCGAGCGCGGGACCGGACGTGATGTGCAGGTGCACTCCCATCTCGGTGGCGACGATGCCGGCGAGCGTGGTCTTACCCAGCCCCGGTGGTCCGGCGAACAGCAGGTGGTCGACCGCCTGGCCACGATTGCGCGCGGCCTCGAGCACGATCGCGAGGTGCTCCTTGAGCTCTCGCTGCCCGACGAACTCGGCGAGCGCGCGCGGTCGCAGCCCGGCATCGACGACCTCGTCGGCGGCGTTGCCGATGCCCGGGTCGAGGAACTCGTCACGCACGACCGGCGCCCAACAGCTTCAGCGCCTCGCGCA
>DASUEW010000156.1:0-2143 GCA_036274875.1 Ilumatobacteraceae bacterium | reverse complement strand
GGTCGCAATGCTCTACGTCGACGCCGACAACGCGGCGGGTGTCCGCCTGTACGACGGGCTCGGGTTCACTGTCCACCGCACCGACCGCGCCTACGTCGGCGACATCCGCCCACTGGTCGATACCGACCGAAACAGCGCCGTCGAGGTCCCATGACACCGGCGGACAACGACCCCGATCACTTCCGCGCCGAGTACGACCGGCTGGCGCTGGTCACCTGAGGCCGGGGCGGGTCGCGATGTCGCCGGAGCGCACCGCATCGCGGTACGACATGACGCGTGACGACGTCGCCCGCCTACTCGACGGTCAGCCCGGCTATCGCGTCGACCAGGTGTGGGCCGGGCTGCACGATCACCTGGGCGAGCCCGACGAGTGGACGAACCTGCCGCGCGGCCTGCGCGCCGAGCTCGCAGGGCACCTCCCCGCGGCGCTCACCGCGGTGACCGAGTCGGCGAGCAGAACCGGTGACACCGTGAAGTTCCTCTGGGAGCTCGCCGGAGGGAGCCGGATCGAGAGCGTGCTGATGCTCTACCGCGACCGAGCCACCGTCTGCGTGAGCACCCAGGCCGGGTGCGCGATGGCGTGCGGATTCTGCGCCACCGGCCAGGCGGGATTCACCCGTCATCTCACGAGCGGCGAGATCGTCGAGCAGGTGGTACGCGGCACCCGGCGGGCCCGCTCGGTCGACCGCCGCGTGTCGAACGTGGTCTTCATGGGCATGGGTGAGCCGCTCGCCAACGAAGGCGCGGTGTGGGGCGCGGTCGAGCGTATCCACGGTGATCTCGGCCTCTCGGCTCGTCACATCACGATCAGCACGGTCGGCGTCGTGCCGGGCATCCGGGCGCTCGCAGCCCGACCGTTGCCGGTCAACCTGGCCGTCAGCCTCCACGCCGCCAACGACACGCTGCGCGACGAGCTCGTGCCCATCAATCGCCGCTACCCGCTCGACGCGCTGCTCGATGCGTGCCGCGACTACCTGGCCGTCAAGAACCGCCGGATCAGCTTCGAGTGGGCGATGATCGAAGGCGTCAACGACCGCCCGGGTGACGCCGTGGAGCTGGCCGCGCTGTGCCGCCGGTTGCGACCGAGCGCCCACGTCAACTTGATCCCGCTCAACCCGACGCCGGGTTACCCGACGAAGGGGACGTCGTCAGGGCGCGTCACCGAGTTCCGCGACCACCTCGAAGCGCTCGGCGCCAACGCGACGATCCGCCAGAACCGCGGCACCGAGATCGACGCCGCGTGCGGCCAACTCGCCGCCGGCCAGCCCGTCCAGCTCCGATCGAGCCGCTGAAACCCCGGTTTGTGTCACCGCGATCGGCGTCGATCGCCGGTTGCGGTGACACAAACAGATGATTGGGGGGTCAGGTCGACGGCGGGGGCGGGGGGACGGGGTCGCCGGTCGAGCGGAACAGCTCGGAGATGCCGGCGATCGAGCCCATCACGTTGGTCGTGTCGACAGGGAGGAAGATCTTGGTCGCCCTGCCGTCGGCGATCTTGGCGAGCGCGTCGAGATACTTGATCGCGATCAGGTCGTTCGACGGGTTGCCATCGTGAATCGCCCCGTACACCGACCGGATCGCCTCCGCCTCGCCCTCGGCCGTGGCGATGTTGCGGAACTTCTCGGCCTCGGCGAGCTCACGCACCGCCATCGCGGCACCCTCGGCTTCGAGGATCTGTTGCTGCTTGACCGCTTCGGCGCGCAGGATCGCGGCCTGCCGCTCACCCTCGGCGCGGGTGATCTCGGCCTCCCGGGCGCCCTCGGCGGTGGTGACCGTGGCACGCCGCGTGCGCTCGGCCTTCATCTGCTCGTGCATCGCACTCATCACGTCGGCCGGAGGGTCGATGCGCTGCAACTCGACGCGCTTCACCCGCACGCCCCACGTGTCGGTGGCGTCGTCGAGGATCTCACGCAGGCTCGTGTTGATCGCGTCTCGCGAGGTCAGGGCCTGGTCGAGCTGGAGATCACCGACCAGGTTGCGCAGGTTCGTCTGCGCCAGCTTCGTGACGGCCAGGATGAAGTTGGCCACGTTGTAGATCAGACGCTGGGGATCGGTCGGCTCGTAGTAGACGACCGCGTCGACGCTCACGACGACGTTGTCGGACGTGATGACCTCCTGGGGTGGCACGTCGACCACCTGTTCT
>DASUEW010000155.1:0-3543 GCA_036274875.1 Ilumatobacteraceae bacterium | reverse complement strand
ACGTACCGATGGTCGCCCTGGTCGGTGGGTGGTTCGAGCACAAGCGGGCGCTCGCCATCGGGTTCGCCGTCGCCGGCATCGGGGTCGGCACGTTGGTGCTGTCGCCGCTCGCGGCGGCGCTGATCGACCGCAACGGCTGGCGCGACACGTATGTCGCCTACGCCATCGGCGGCGCAACGATCTTGCTGTTGTGCATCCTGCTCGTCGACCGTCCACCGGGGCGAGCCGGTCCGCAGCCGTCGCGATTCGGCGATGCGATCGCGTCGCCGGTCTTCCGGCGTCTCCACCTCTCGGCGTTCGCGCTCGGCCTCAGCCTGTTCGTGCCGTTCGTGTTCATCGGCCAGTACGCCAAGGACCGCGACGTCGATTCGGTCGCGGCGGCAGTGCTGGTCGGGATCTTGGGCGGATCCAGCGTCCTCGCCAGGATCGGCTTCGGTTCGCTCGTGCGACGGTTCGGGTCGTTCCGCCTCTACCGCGTCTGCTTCGCGCTCCACGCGCTCAGCTTCCTGTCGTGGGCAGCCGCCGGCTCGTCGTACGCGTTGATGCTCGTGTTCGTGCTCGTGCTCGGCATCGGCTACGGCGGCTTCGTCGCCCTCGGGCCGATCGTCATCAGCGACCACCTCGGTGTGACCGGACTCGGCTCGATCCTCGGGATCTTCTACACCGCGCCCGGGTTGGGCGGCCTGATCGGACCACCTTCGGCAGGGTGGTTGATCGACCGCACCGACTCGTACACGGCGACGATCCTCGTCGCCTTCGTGCTCGGCGTCGTGGCGTTCGCACTCCTCCACACCGTGCCGATCCGCGCCGACGGGCGCCTCGACCGGGCGCCCGAACGCTGACCCTTCTTCGCCCTTGTCCCGGCCACGTTTCCGTCGTAGCGTGCACGTTCGAACATTGTCAGTGGGCGGGTCTGGGGGCACGAAGATGAGTCTTCTCAAGATCCCGGCGCGCAAGGCCGCCCCAGCGACGGGCCTTGTCCTGGTGTTCACGTTGATCGCCGCCGGAAGCCTGAGCGCTCCCGCGCGCGCCCAGATCGGCGAGAACGTCCGCAACGGTGACTTCTCGGCCGGAACCGACCAGTGGTTCACCACCGGCAACCTGACGCCGACGATCGTCGACGGTCGCCTGTGCGTCGACGTGCCAGGCGGCACCGTCAACCCATGGGACGCGATCGTCGGTCAGAACGACATCGCCCTCGTGCAGGGCGTGAACTATCGCTACTCGTACGACGTCTCGTCGAGCGTCGACGGCAAGAACGCGCGAGCGCTCGTCGGGTTGTCGGTCGCCCCGTTCGACGCCTACTTCACCGCCAACGAGTTGCTCACGACCGCGACCGCTTCGTTGAGCAACACGTTCGAGCAGCCGACGTCGACCGATCTCGGGCAGGTCGCGTTCCAGATCGGCGGCTCGCCCGACCCCTGGACGTTCTGCGTCGACAACGTCGGGCTCGTCGGCGGTGGCGAGAACGTCCGCAACGGCGACTTCTCGGCGGGCACCGATCAGTGGTTCACGACGGGCAACCTGACGCCGACGATCGTCGACGGCCGCCTCTGCGTCGATGTGCCCGGCGGCACCGTCAACCCGTGGGACGCCATCGTCGGCCAGAACGACATCGCCCTCGTGCAAGGCGTGACCTACCAGTACTCGTACGACATCTCCTCGAGCGTGGCCGGCAGGAACGTACGAGCACTCGTCGGGTTGTCGGTCGCCCCGTTCGACGCCTACTTCACCGCCACCGAGCAGCTCCCCACGACCGACACGACATCGTCGAGCAACACGTTCGAGCAATCGACGTCGACCGATCTCGGGCAGGTGGCGTTCCAGATCGGCGGTTCGGCCGACCCATGGACGTTCTGCGTCGACAACGTCTCCCTCGCCGGTGGCGCGACACCGGAGCCGTACGTGCCCGACACCGGGCCGCGAGTCCGCGTCAACCAGGTCGGCTACCTGCCAGAAGGACCGAAGGGCGCGACGCTGGTCACCGAAGCAACCGATCCGCTGGTGTGGGAGCTGAAGAAGGCGTCCGGGCAGGTCGTGAAGTCGGGTCTGACGCGGCCGGCCGGGATCGACATCACGTCGGGGCTCAACGTCCACGTCATCGACTTCAGCCGCTACGACCGTCGCGGCGACGGCTTCACGCTCACCGTCGACGGCGAGACGAGCCACCCGTTCGACATCTCGTCGACGGCCTACGAACAACTGCGGGTCGACGCGTTGTCGCTCTACTACCCGCAGCGCAGCGGCACCCCGATCCTCGGCGAGATCGCCGGCGCCGCGTACGCGCGAGCGGCGGGCCACGTCGGTGCGGCGCCGAACACCGGTGACACCGCGGTGCCGTGTCAGACGCCAGAGTTCTCCCAGACCGTGTACGGCGAGCCGTGGACGTGTGACTACACGCTCGACGTCACCGGCGGGTGGTACGACGCCGGCGACCACGGCAAGTACGTCGTCAACGGCGGCATCTCGGTGGCCCAGCTGATGAGCACGTGGGAGCGCAACCAGAACGCCCGCCACACCGACCGGGCGCTCGGCGATCGCACGCTTCCGATCCCGGAGCGCGGCAACCGCGTCCCCGACGTGCTCGACGAGGCGCGCTGGGAGCTCGAGTGGATGCTGACGATGCAGGTGCCGGCCGGCGAGCCGCTGGCGGGCATGGTTCACCACAAGGTCCACGACCATCAGTGGACGGGTCTGCCGCTCGACCCGGCGGCCGACGACAAGATTCGCGAGCTGCACCGCCCGTCGACCGCCGCAACCTTGAACCTCGCCGCCGTCGCCGCGCAGGGCTCGCGCCTGTTCCAGAAGTACGACCGGGCGTTCTCGAAGGAGCTGCTGAAGGCCGCCCGCGTGGCCTGGACGGCGGCCAACGCCAACCC
The DNA here is from genome assembly GCA_036274875.1 of Ilumatobacteraceae bacterium. Lineage (GTDB taxonomy): Bacteria > Actinomycetota > Acidimicrobiia > Acidimicrobiales > Ilumatobacteraceae > JALOLG01. The sequence continues at coordinate 664 of DASUEW010000155.1, read as the reverse complement.
GGCGCTCTACGCCCCCGCCGCCGACGGAAACTCCGGCGGCGGGCCGTACGACGACTCGGACGTCACCGACGAGTTCTACTGGGCCGCGGCCGAGCTGTACCTGACCACGGGCGAGCGCCAGTTCAAGAATGCCGTCCTCGCGTCACCACTCCACGGCCCCGGCCAGATCCCGGTCGACGGGTTCGACTGGCGCACGATGGCGCCGCTCGCCCAGATCGACCTGGCGACGCTCGACCACCGCCTCCCCGACCAATGGCGCATCCGGCGCTGGGTGCTCGACGGTGCCGACGCGATCCTCGCCCTGCAACGCCAACAGCCGTGGGGTCAGCCGTACGCCCCGGCGAGCAACCAATGGGCCTGGGGTTCGACGGCCCAGATCCTCAACAACATGGTCGTGTTGGCGTCGGCGTACGACATCAGCCATGACGACGAGTATCGCGACGGCGTGCTGGAGGGAATGGACTTCCTCTTTGGGCGCAACGCGCTGAACATCTCGTACGTCACCGGCTATGGCGACGTGTTCTCGCAGAACCAGCACAGCCGGATGTACGCCCACCAGCTCAACGCGTCACTGCCGAACCCGCCGGTCGGCACGATCGCCGGTGGGCCGAACTCGAGCATCCAGGACCCGGTCGCCCAGCGCCTCCTCCAGGGGTGTGCGCCG
>DASUEW010000154.1:0-9303 GCA_036274875.1 Ilumatobacteraceae bacterium | reverse complement strand
GCACCGCGAGGCTCGACATCCGACCCTCGTACTCGCGCACCTTGTCGACGAGGAAGGCGAGCGCCTTGGATCGGGTCCGCTGCTTGCCTCCCTGCTCGACCTTGCCGTCGATCACCTCGATGATCGGCTTGATCGCCAGCGCCGTCGCCAGCAGCGCCTTGGCGTTGCCGATCCGGCCCCCCTTCTTCAGGTTCTCGAGCGTGTCGAGCGCGCCGAACACCCTGGTCCGCGACGCCAGGTCGGTCGCGAGCGCGGCGACCTCGTCGATGTCGGCGCCGTTGGCCGCGCTCCGAGCGCAGGCGACGGCGATCCCGCCCAGCCCGAGGCTCACACTGCGGCTGTCGACGACGCGCACCGCGATCTCGTCGGCAACCGATCGGGCCGCCACCTCGGCGCTCTGCATCGTCGCCGACAACGCACTCGAGAGCGACACCACGACGACCCCGGTCGCTCCGGCCGCCGCCGCCTGCCGGTAGGCCGCCTCGAACGCGCCCGGTGCAGGTGCTGCCGTCGAGGGCAGCGTGGGCGTCGCCGACGCCTTCGCCCAGAACTCGGCGGTCGTGAGCTCGACGCGGTCGATGAACTCGGCGTCACCGAAGCGGATCGAAAGGGGCACGATCTCGATGCCGAGGTCGGTCGCGACGGACTCCGGGAGGTCACACGCACTGTCGGTCACGATGCGGACGGTCACGGGGCGGCGAGCCTAGCCCTCGTGCTGCTCGAGCGACGCCACGGCTGCGTCGGGTGAGACGTCGTCACCGTTGGCGGACGCTCGATCCGGCGAGCCGGAAGTCGACGCGGCGATCGGACCGGGTCGAGCACTGCTCGAGGCGCCAGTGCTCGGATGGCCGTTGCGTGACGGTGCGCGGTGTCGCTGACGCCGCTTCCGACGGAAGTGGCTGAACCACCACGTCGCCAACACCAAGAGCGCGGCGCCCGTCAACAACTGGCCGAGGCCGCTCAGCGCGTTCACACGGGCTTTGAGCATGATCGGCTCGCCGATCACCTCGCCGGACGGTGTGTGCACCTCTACCACCACCTCCGACGTGCCGTTCGACCTCGCCTCGATGGGGATCGTGACGTCGGTGATCGCCCCTGCCGTCAGGAGCCACTCGGTGTCAGGCTCCGGGAACGCGAGGCGGCTGGGACCGCTCACTCGGACCCCAACGCGCAGATCTGTGGTGCTCGTGTTCCCGATGCGCAGCGTGATGGTGTTCCCCCCGCCCGCGAGCGTGAACGTGAACGGCTTGGGCGGCTGGATCGCACCCTCGATCGTTTGCAGGTCGCGTTCGATCCGACCGAGCCGCGTGGCCACGGTCGCGTCGTCGATGCCGGTGGACAGCAAACCCTCGAGCTCCGTGCGCCACCGCTCCGGTCGGGAATCGTCGGACGGCAGCATCGAGGCCACGTGGGCGAGGTGCAGTGAGACGAGATCGATCTCGTGGACGCGGCTCGACAGGTCGGGACCGGCCGACGGCGGAAACGTGACGCGCACCCGATCACCGTTGATCAGGAACGGACTGGTGGATCCCGGGACGAAGGACAGTGTCTGGAACGCGACGTCCGGGTGTTCCGTGACGAAGCCCTCGACGACGGCGAGCACGTCGGGGTCGGGGATGCCGAGACCAGGGGTCGCCAACGTGAAGCTGCGGGCGTCGGGTCCGAGCTGCACGCGCATCGCCATCAGCTCGGCGAAGAGGTGGACGGCGACCTCGGCGGGTGTCGCCTCGTCGTTGCGATCAGTCGTGAGCAGCTCGTTGATCGGATCGATGACGCTGATGGCGAGCTCGCCGCCATCCGACAGCTCCCCGGCGACCAGCAACGTCGGATCCGTCAGGTCCGCACGGATCGCCGCGCTCAGGTTGCTCTCGGACGCGAGGTAGAGATCGAACGGCACCACGACGAGCTGCACACCGAGATCCCGCAACATCGACGCACCGCGCGCGCTGAGCGGCGTCGTCGTAAGCCATGCGACACGACGGATCGCCGTGGACGGAAGCGCTCGCCGGAGCGCGTCCTCCCCCTCGCGGAGCTCGCGTGTGAACGCGTCGACCTGGTTGATCGCCACCGCCGAGGACGGATCGAGCCGGGACGCCGGCAACGCCAGCACCTCGTCACCACCGAGGGCCGCGCGGAGCCGGGCGGCCAACTGTGGATCATCGTCGAGCGCAGCCATCGCGACGGGCGGCACCGAGACGGTGAGTGGTGCCGCGACGATCTCTCCGAGCTGGGCGAGCTCGGTGATCCGGGCGTTCGATTCGACGACGTCGAGCGTGTTGGGCTCGGGGCCAGGGTCGGAGATCGCGGCGACGATCGAAAGGTTGAGGGTCGATCTCGGGAGCACACCGCTGTCAGGGGTCGCCAGCCGCTCGATGAACGTCACGTGTCGTGTCAGCCGGCGTCTCCCCTGACGGATCTCGACGGCCACCGGGTACAGCCCCGCCCTCGGCAACGCCAGTTCGCTCCCCACCTCGCCGCTGGTCGAGGTCTGCACGTCGACGATCAGCGGCCGGCGGGCCGGCGTGTTCCCGTTCTGCTCTGCTCCCAGGAGATCATCAAGGTCGTATTCGGCGCTGTCGATCGCAGCACGCACGTCGCCTGCGAGCACCTCAGACACCTCGGACCGCAACGTGATCGGGTCGAGGGCCGTGACGAGAACCGTGAACTCGGAACCAACGACCGGCAGCGTTGTCGCGGGCGTCGTGTCACCCGGCGGCGCGGCAACTGCCACTGTCGTCGCCGGGGCCGGCGACGTCACGACGGGCGTCGCGTCGGGCATCGTGCCGGAGAGCTCGTACTCCAGGTGCACGACCCCGTTGGGCGCGATCGCGAAGTTCTGGGCGAGGAGGGTCAGCGCCAGCGTGTTCTCTTGGGCGATCGCGCGCGGCTGGGTGGCGCCGGCGAGTGTCGCGATCGTGATCGCAATGGTGAACGCGACCGGGGGGCGACGCATCAACCGCGCCTCGTGAGGTCGAGCTCCGCGATCGTGAGCCGGTCGGCTCGTTGAACGAACTCGAACTGGTCGTAGAGCGCGAGCGCGGCCGCATTGTCGATCGCGGTGTTGACGAGCGCGTTCGCGAGGTGACGATCGTGCATCCAGCACAGCGCGTCGGCGACGAGCGACTTGCCCCGACCTTGTCGCTGATGGCGGGGGTCGACCGCGAGGCGCTGCAGGTAGCCAGTCGAACCGGCCGCGCCGCTGATCGCGAACGCCGCGATCTGGCCCTCCACCTGCAACTGGCGCGCCCGGTAGGTGGGCGTCGCGCGGCGGATCGCGTTCAGGCTCGTCGCATCGTTCGCCCACCGTGCTCCGAACGCTCGGCGATCGATCGTGACCGCATGCCGTATCTGACGGCGTGTCAGACGCTTGGTCTCGAGATTGATGGTGGGCCGCCGAGCGGTGCGCAGGTCGAGCTCGAGCAGCGCGAGCGTGTCGATCGCCACGAACCCGGCGTCGGCGAACACCTCGGCGACGCGCGGGAACATGGCCCCGGTGCGGACCGCCCGCAGTCCGCTCGCGGCCGCCTGTTCGATCCACTGGTCGATGTCGAATGACGACGGCACGGCGCCGTGGTCGATGAGCACCAGATGGCCGACCGTCTCGTCGCCCGGCCAGCGTCGCATCCTGACATCGGCGCGGCTCGACCGCCCGCCGCGCCGACGGGAGGGTGCTGCGACGGGACGGGCGGAACTCACCGCTGTTGACCGTAGCCGCACGACCCGGCGACCGAACATCGAACGTCGAACGTCGAGCAGCCGCCGATCGAACTGTTGCCGAGCAAGCGGCTGCTGAGCGAACTTCCGTAGCCTGGCGAGTCGTGATCCCCGACCGCTTCGCGCCCGTGCTCGCCGAATTGGCGCCGCTGGCCAAGCGGTTCGCAGCCTCGGGGCACCGCTTGTATCTGGTCGGTGGGACCGTCCGCGACCTGCTGGTCGGCGCACGCACGGAGGACATCGACATCGACCTGACCACCGACGCCCGGCCGCCCGACATCAAGCGCTGCCTCGACGGATGGGCCGAGTCGATCTGGACGCAGGGCGAGCGGTTCGGCACGATCGGCGCCCAGCGCACCACGGGTGCGGGCAAACGGACCTACGAGATCACGACGTTCCGAGCCGAGTCGTACGCCGATGATTCGCGCAAGCCGCACGTCGTGTTCGCCGACGCCATCGAGTCCGATCTCTCACGGCGTGACTTCACGGTCAACGCGATGGCGCTCGAGCTGAGCGGCGAGACGATGCCCGAGCTCGTCGATCCGTTCGGTGGGGCAGCCGATCTCGCGACACGCGTGCTGCGCACGCCACTGCCGCCCGAGGTCAGCTTCACGGACGATCCGTTGCGGATGCTGCGTGCCGCACGCTTCGTCGCCGGCTACGAGCTCGAGCCCGACGCCGCGCTCGTCGCCGCCGTCGAAGACATGGCCGGCCGGCTCGAGATCGTCTCGGCCGAACGCATCCGTGACGAGCTCGACAAGCTGATCACCGTCGACCACCCGGCGGCCGGGCTGTGGTTCCTGGTCGACACCGGCCTGGCCGAACAGTTCCTCCCGGAGCTGCCGGCGTTGCGCCTCGAGCACGATCCGATCCACCGGCACAAGGACGTGCTCAGCCACACCATCGCGGTGGTCGACAACGTCCGACGTCCTGATGCACAACTCACACATCCATCGTTCGACTTCAGACGCACCCGACTCGCGGCACTGTTCCACGACATCGGTAAACCCCGCACACGCGGGTTCCAACCCGGCAAGGGCACGACGTTCCACCACCACGACGCAGTCGGGGCACGTATGACGCGCAAGCGTCTCACCGAGCTGCGGTACTCGAACCACGACATCGACGCGATCTCGGAGCTGGTGGCTCTCCACCTGCGATTCCACACCTACCGCCTCGGGTGGTCGGATTCAGCCGTGCGGCGGTATGTGCGCGACGCCGGCGAGCACCTCGCCGAGCTGAACGTGCTCACGCGGTGCGACTGCACGACTCGCAACGAGCGCAAGGCGGCGGTGTTGAGTCGGCGCATGGACGAGCTCGAGGCCCGCATCGCGACGCTGGCGGCGCAGGAGGAGTTGGCCGCCATCCGGCCCGAGCTCGACGGTCAAGAGGTGATGCGGCTACTCGGCATCCCGCCCGGACCGCTCGTCGGCGAGGCGCTCGCGTTCCTGCTCGATGTTCGGCTCGACGAGGGCCTCATCGGCGAGGAAGCGATCAGCGCCAGGCTCCAGGCCTGGTACGACGACAGGGGACGTCAGGCGAACCTCGGCCGATCGCAGGGCCGCGTCGGCGACCAGTAGTTTTCCACTTGTGGATTCGTTCGTGACGGCCGTGGTGTTCGGCCTCGTCTCGATCGCGACCGTCCTGCTCAGCTATCTCGCGTCCCGCCGGGCGAAGCTCCGGCTCGGCGCCCGCCTCGCCGACGTCGCCGCCACCGAGGCGGGCGCTCGGCGCCTGCTCGACGAGTTGCCGGAGGCGGTGATGCTGCTCGACGCCGAAGGCCGCGTGTTGTCGGCCAACGCCTCGGCGACCGAACTGTGCGGGGGCGAACCGACCTCGCTCATCCACTCGTTCTTCCTCGATCTCGTCGATGCGGCCGACCGCGACGAGCTGCGTGCCGGCTGGCGGCGGGCGATGGCCGGCGAGATCGTGGAACCGGCGCCGGTCCGCCTCGTCGGCGACGATGGCGTGGTGCTCGTCGAGGCGACGTTCCACCGTGCCCGCAACCCCGACGAGCCCGACGACTCCGACCGTGACGACTCCGACCGTCCCGACACGGACCGTGCCGACCCTGACCGTCCCGACACCGACCGTGCCGAGGATGACACCGTCGAGCTCGACGAGCTCCGCAGGAAGCGGCAGATGGTGCTGCGGTTTCGCGACGTGTCCGAGCGCGAGCAACACTCGCGAGCGCTCCAACAGGCGCGGCGTCGCTTCCAGCAGGCCTTCCACTCGGCCCCGACCGGCATGGCGCTCGTGCGCATCGACGACGGCCGCATCGTCGACGCCAACCAGTCGCTCGCCGAGATGCTCGGCTTGGAGATCGACCAACTCGTCGGACACACGCTCCGCGAGTTCACGCACCCCGACGACGTGCGGGCCGCGGTGCCGCACCGTGCTCGTCTCGAGCTGGGCATCGTCGACTCGTACCGGCTCGACCAGCGGTACCTGCGCAGCGACGGCGAGTTCGTGTGGGCCCGCACACGGGTCTCGCTCACCGAGGACGACGGCACGATGCTCGCGATCACACACATCGAGGACGTCACCGAGCAGAAGCGAACGGCCGAGCAGCTCACGTTCGCGGCCAACCACGACGAGCTCACCGGGCTGCCGAACCGGTCCTCGCTGATGAGCCTGTTGAGCGAACGACTCGAGGGAGCCCCGCCGTCGTCGGTGGCGGTGTTGTTCGTCGACCTCGACCACTTCAAGGTCGTGAACGACACCCTCGGTCACGGTGTGGGCGATGAGTTGCTGAGCACGATGGCCGGGCGCTTGCGCAGCGTCGTCCGCGACCACGATGTGCTCGCCAGGTTCGGTGGCGACGAGTTCATCGTCGTGCTGTCGCGGGTCGCCCACGAAGGTGATCCGGCCGAGGTCGCCGAACGGATCCGGCGTGCCCTGCACGAGCCGGTGATGATCGACGAGCACGAGTTGTTCGTCACGGCGAGCATCGGCTACTCGTCCAATGTCGACAGCGGGATGACGCCGAACGAACTGCTGCGTGACGCCGATGCCGCGATGTACCGGGCGAAGGCCCGCGGGCGTGACTGTGTCGAGGCGTTCGAGGCCGCCGGCCACGAGACCGGAGTGCAGGCGTTGCGCACCACCGGGGAGCTGCGCCGCGGAATCGAGCGCCACGAGATCGTGCCGTACTTCCAACCGATCGTCGATCTCGAGAGCGGTCGGGTGCTCGGCTACGAGGTGCTGGCGCGTTGGCAGCATCCGGATCGAGGTCTACTCACGCCGGCCCAGTTCCTTCCGCTCGCCGAGGAGACCGGTCTGCTCGTCGATCTCGGCACCGAGATGCTGCGCAACTCGCTCGCCCAACTCGCTTCGTGGCGGGCTGCCGGCCACGACTTCGCGAACTGCTCGTTGTCGGTCAACGTCGGCAACCGTCAACTGCTCGACCCGGCGTTCTGCAAGCTCGTCGGCGAGCTGCTCGGAGAGACGGGGATCGACGCCGACTCGCTGTGGCTGGAGATCACCGAGACGTCGTTGCTGGCCGACGTGAAGGCGGCGACGACGACGCTGCGCGAGCTGCGCAGCCTCGGCCTTCACCTGTCGGTCGACGACTTCGGCACCGGCTACTCGTCGCTCACGTCTCTCAAACGGTTCCCGGTCGAGGCGATCAAGGTCGACCGCAAGTTCGTCAGCGGTCTCGGGATCGAGAACGAGGACACCACGATCGTCGAGGCGGTCGTCAAGCTCGGCCAGGCGCTCGGGCTGGCGGTCATCGCCGAGGGCATCGAGACACCGCTCCAGCTGTCGCGCCTGCGTGATCTCGGCTGCGACAAGGGCCAGGGCTACCTGTTCGGCCGCCCCCGGCCAGCCGCGCTCATCGAGAGCGAGCGGGTCGAGGCCTGAGGGCGTCGGGCGAGACCCGTCGCGCGACGCGTCCTCCAACTGCTCTGGGTTCGCGGTCGGTCAGAGGGAGTTGTCGCCCGATCCGGGCCGCGGTCGAACCGTTGCGCGACGCACGTCGACCGGGTCGTGACCCAGCGCCATCGCCCAGCCGGCGTCGTCGTAGGCGACCGGCCAAGCCCATCCCTCGCAGCGCTCGATGTGGGTGATCCGATGCAACTCCCCGTGGTAGTCGACGACGTCTCCCGGCCGGAGGTCGTCGGCATAGATCGTTGTCATTGCATTCTCCTTCGAACGCAGAGGTCCTTCGAACTAGTGAGGACCCTTGAATCCTGAGGCCTTCGCGTTGGAGGCGGAACGACCGCCGATCCGTCCACGCTATTAGGAGGCGCAAGGAGGACCGGGGATACACGGTATCCGCAGGATTCTCAGCCCGGCATTTGACGGTCGAGCCGATAGGTACGGCTCGTCGATCCTGGACTGAAGCCGGCACTGAGGTAGAGGCGGCGGGCGGCCTCGTTGCCCTCGATGTAGCTCACTTTGAGCGTCGAGCAGCCGTGCGCCGCGAGCCTGTCGAGACCTGACGTCAACACGTGCCGTGCGAGGCCGAGGCCTTGGTAGGCGTCCTCCGTTCGCATCGGCTCGACGAGGCCGACGCCCGTCACGGGATCGGCCCAGAACAAGCCGTAACCGGCGACGTCACCGTTTTGTGCGTACACCGCGAGATCGAGGTCAGCCCGATACAGCGGACACTCCGCGAGGCGGGCGGCGACATGGTCACCGTTGCGCCCGATCATGTGGTGCGCCCGGGGCGGCGTTGCCGGCTGTGTTTCCCACGTTTGATCTCGTGCGAGGAGTACGAACCCGTCCGCGAGCGGCGACACCTGCGGCCGGCACGCTGCCGGCATCCACGTCGCTACCCCCACCTCCCCCGTGGGTTCGAATCCGGCGTCGGCGAGCGCCTCGAGCAGCGTCACGTCGTCGTCTTCTGCGACCACCTCCACCGATCCGGAACCGAGACGGTCGATCTGTTCGAGCGCCCGCGGCCACACGACCTCGCTGACGGTCGACGGGTCGCCGGTCGCGCTGATCACGTCGCACCCCCAACGGCCACCCCAGTTCGTGAAGATGACGGCGGCGACAGGCGCATCGTCGTCGAACCAGAAGATCTGGAGCGCGGGATCGGGGTGTTGATCGCGGCGCCACCACCACTGAAGATCGGCCGCTTCCCACAGGCCGGCGGTCGCGTCGTTCGTCCGCGCCCGATGGAGCAACGCGGTGACGAGCTCGAGGTACTCGAAACCATCCGCCCGATGCTCGCGAAGAATCACGAACACAACGTATGCGTCCGCCGATCCGACGCGCCCTGCCGAATATTGGCGAGGTACGTCCGCCAGCAGTCGGGGCAACCCGGTGGGCCCGGGAGGGCAACCAGGAAACGACTCCACATGCCTGCGTGACCGACCCAATGTCCTGACCGGCCGGCTCTTCGGCAACGCCACTCCCGGACCCGACACCGACCCTACGCCGCAGGCGCTCGAACGTCGACCGACGGGCGCAGGGCGTGTGAGTGGATGCCGGACGAGTCGTGCGGCCGGGCGTCGACATGCCGCGGCACGTGCGCCGATCGCCGTGGGCGGGGATCTCGGGCGCGCGAGGGAGACCGGTAGGGTCCGACGCCGTGTTCGACGGCCGTCTGATCGAGCGGGGGAGTACCGACTACGAGGC
>DASUEW010000153.1:0-3805 GCA_036274875.1 Ilumatobacteraceae bacterium | reverse complement strand
GACATGCTCGCCTCGGAGCTGCGCTAGGTGCAGGAAGTGCTGGATCCGGTTCTGGGTGATCACGACGCTGGCCGTCGTGGCGGCCGCGCTGTTGATGGTCGGCGTGTTCGGCGACGACCTCGCCCGTGCCCGCCAGGCCTGAACGGACCGCGGCGGCGAGGTCGTGATCGAATCGGATCCCCACTCACCCGCGGGGTCCGTTGATCGGAGTTGGGGTATCCTGCCGCCTCGCGGGCCTGTAGCTCAATGGCAGAGCAGCTGACTCTTAATCAGCGGGTTGAAGGTTCAAGTCCTTCCAGGCTCACCACTCACGCCGGCGCCAGCCGGACGAACGCGTCGATGTCGACGCGACCCGACACGACGACGACCTTGATCGTGTGCCGGCCGCTCGCGGCCCAGCTGAACGCGAAGACGGCGACTCGCGCCGACGCTGTCGAGGCGTTCAGGTTGACCGTCGCCTTCAGCACGCCATCGACGTACACCTGGGCGGAGCCGCGCGTCGAGCTCCTGTAGGCCACCCAGGCCGCGCTGTGGCCGATGAGCGTGTACGTCGCCGATGCGCCGGGCGACGTCGCGTAGCGCACCGTGCCGCCGTAATACGAGGCCGAGCTGCCCGTCGACCAGGTACCCGTGTACCAGATCAGGCTGCTGCCGTTGTCGCTGACGATCGGCCTGAAGCCCGGAGCCCAGATGTACTCGCTCGTGAGGCCGAGGCCGTCGGTCGCTCGGACGCGGTAGCGGTACTTCGTGTCCTTCGTCAGGGCCTGGTTGATCGACAGCTGTGTCGGCGAGGCGAGCGACACGGTCGACCAGGAGCCGCCGTTCAGCTGCCGCTGGAGCTGATATGACGTCACTCCGTCCGGATCGCACGCGGCCCACTTCGACTTCACCGGGACGGTCGTCGTCCCGAGCGTCGAGATCGCGTACAGGGTCGATGCCAGGGCGGTCACCTTGGGCGGCCCGTTCGCGACCGTCAGCGTTACGGACGTGCTCCGCGTCAGCCCGCTCGCCGAGCCGTTCACGGTGACGTTGAACGTGCCACGCGGGGTGACCGTGCCGCAGTTCGACGTCTTGATCGTGAGGACGGACGACGCACCACCGGCCGGGTTCGGGCTGAACGAGGCCGTGGCGCCGGTCGGAAGGCCGCTCACGCTGAGCCCGATCGCGGCCGCGAAGCTGGTCCGGCCGATGTTGATCGTGAAGCTTGCCGACGAGCCCTGGGTCACCGAGGCGCTCGCGGGAGCGGCGGCGAGCGAGAAGGTCATGACGGTCAGCGTCGAGCACGCGGTCCCATCGCTGGTGTTGCCCGAGCTGTCGGTCGCGCGCACGCAGACCTGGTGCGACCCGGCTGTCGGGGGTGCGGTGATCGTCGAGGTGACGGCCTCGCTGGTCTCGCCGAAGGCGCCATCCACGGCGGTCATCGCCGTCCAGGCGCCGCCGTCGAGGCGCATCTGGGCCGAGGCCACGGACACTCCGTCCGCCGCCGTCGCCGTGACCGTGACCGTCGCGCCCGGGATGGCCGGGTCGGGCGAGCGGCCGGGTGTCGTGATCGTCGGCGCGATCTCATCCGTCGGCGGAGCATCGGTGCAGCCCGGGTAGCGGAACGAGCCGATGCGCGTGTGGTGGTTGAGGCTCAGGTCGGCGTAGTACTCGTTCGTGTACCAGAACGTGCAGCCGTTGGGGTCGAGCGTCATCGCCGAGTAGTCGCCCCAGCGCTCGCACGGACTGCCACCGCAGTTGCCGACCTGGGCGCCGGTGCCGTTGATCAGGGCGGTCTCGGTCTGGGTGATGGTGTTGAGCGCGTCGCCCGCGAGCCGGCCCGCGTAGCGGATCGCCGGGTGGAGCGTCGCGCTCGACACGCTGTAGCCGAGCGCCATGTCGCCCAGGCGATCGACGGCGATGCTGGGCATGAATCGGTGGTGGGCGTCGGGGTTGTAGGTGGACGCCTGGACCGCGGCGCCGACGTTGCCGCCCGTGACCGGCACCTGGTACCAGCGCACGGCGCTCTGGGTTGCGTCGGTTCCGCCCACGGTGTGCGTGTTCCAGATCGATTCGACGCCGCCGATGTTCGTGTACTGGTTCTGCATCATCAGCCGGACCTGCAGCGTGTCCAGGTCGTTGCCGTCGAGCTCCGGCACGGTGCCCGGACCGACGGCCCACGAGCTACCGGTCAGCGAGTTCGTGGGGCCCGTGAAGGTCGAGTTGGTGGGTGTCGTCCAATCGACGTGGAACTTCCACACATCCACCGTGTTCAGGTAGCACCAGACGGACGCGAACAGGTTCGGTCGTCCCGCGGGCGGTGCCCCGGTCTGCACCCGGGCGTTGCTCGGCAGCAGCGAGAAGGCCGGGCAGGGCGGGGCGCCGATGTTCCCGACATCGAACCATACCGCCTGGGCATTGGGGTCACCGGCGTACATCGCCGTCTTGTCGAGTGCCCAGACGCGGACGTTCCGGAATGGGGTGGGGTCGCTGGCGGAGAACTCGAACATGTTCGCCGACATGTAGATGCCGTCCGGCCAGATGCCCAGCTTCGGGTAGTCGTTCAGGCCGTCGGTGAAGTTGAGCGAGTAGAAGTTCCAGCCGCCGGACACGGGGTCACCGGATTGCGAGACCGCGATGCACTGGTACGCGCCGGGCGGGTTCACCACGTTGCCCGAGCCATCGACCTGGAACGCGAAATCGGTGATGACCCAGCGGTCCACGAACGTGTCGTACAGGACGACCGGGTCGCCGAAGTTGTCGGTGTCGCACAGGTTGCCGAAGTCGCCCTGGCTCATGAACGAGTTGAAGGTGAACGCGGCCACCCGCGTCCCGGTCGCCTTGTTGTAGATCCCGATCGACGTGTTGATCGTCTGGATGTAGTACGTCGGGCCGACGTCGCCGTTCGTATCCGGCGGGTGGCCGTCGCCGCATTGCCCGCCGGTACAGAGCTCGTTGAACGCGAGTCCCTCGAACGACGACAGGGGGGCGGGCGCCGGCGCCGCGGCCGGCCCAACACCCGAGCCGACCGCCGCGTACGACTGGGGCCCTTCCAGCGCCGCCCGGGGGCCGTGGTGCTCGCTGACCTCGTCGCGGTTGGCGGTCGCGGGCAGGTGCGGCAGGTTCCGGACATCGAACTCGGCGGAGCTGCCCTCCATCATCGTGACGCTCGGCTTGCCGGTGCCCGGGCCACCCTTGCCCAGGGTCGGGCCGCCACCCGATGCGAGCAGGATTCCGCCCAGGAATGCCGCAGCGACCAGCGCGACCCCGACGCGTGCGGCTCCGCGACTTCTCATCGGGCGATGCTAGCCCGCGCCGGTGAACGCGTCGATGCGGACGGTTCGCCGCCGGTGCGTCGAGACCCCGGGGGTCAGAGCGCCTTCCGTCAGGACCCGGCGCAGGTCAGGTTGGCCGCGAGCGTCGCGCCGTTCGTCGCCCGGCCCTGGACGACCACGGTGACCTGTCCCCCCGCCACGGAGACCTGCGCCTGGGCCGCGCCGTCCGGCGGCGAGACGCTGGTGTCGAACAGCAGGAGGCGGCCGTTCGAGCCGTCGCCGACGACCAGGCCCATCGAGACCCGGTCGGTCGTGCCGCCGGCTTCGGCGGCGAACGCGTACAGGTAGAAGATCGGATCGACGCCACCGACCGTCTGGATCGTCCAGGCACCCTGGTCGAAGTCGAAGTAGCAGTCCAGGTCCGATGCGGGAATCGCGTAGGTCCCGTCGACGCCGCTGCCCGTGGCCACCGCCGTGCCGGGCGCGGCGCCGTCGAATGGCTCGAGCGTCGGACCCGACGTGCCGGGAGGCTGGGTGGGCGGCGGGACCGC
>DASUEW010000152.1:0-6224 GCA_036274875.1 Ilumatobacteraceae bacterium | reverse complement strand
TCCGCCCCGATCGTCCGCTGAACCTCCAACCGCTCGCTCGTCATCTGCGCATCCTGCCATCGGGTCGTCGGTGGTGAAGCACTCGGGTCCGAGCCGACATCAGCGTGCCGCCCGCGAGGCCGGCGCTCGTCGGGACTGCCGAGGTCCTCGATGACCTGCGTGCAGACCGCTGATGCTGTATCTGGACACGTCGGCCTTCCTCAAGCTGCTCGTGGACGAGGAACACTCCAGCGACCTGCGAACCTCCCTCGACGCCGAGAACATCTGGTCGTCATCCCTGCTCGACATGGAAGCGCACCGCGCTGGGAGGCGGCTCGGACTACCCGCCGACATGGTGTCTGAGCATCTCGATGCCATCACGATCTTCACGCCCGGAGACCGAACCTTCGCCGCCGCACGCAACGTCGGCCCCGACACGCTACGCACCATCGACGCGCTGCACCTGGCCGCGGCCCTGGAACTCGGGGCGGACCTCGACGCCGTCGTCACCTACGACCGGCGTCTGGCGGCGGGCTGCACCGCGGCGGGATGCAATGTCAAGGCGCCTGGGCTTTCCGACGGGTGGTGGGAGACGTCGCAGTTCTAGACCGGATGGCGGCCGAGATCACACGACGCGGTGCGCGATCGCGTTCCGGTCCGGCTGCCGAAGAACTGACACCGCCCAGGTCGGCGCAGATCTGCCAGATCGTCAGACGAAGTAGTCCCCCGCACTTTCGTTGAACTGGTAGTCCTTGGCGGCGATCGCTTGACCGAGGTCGAACGTTGCGGCCCCGATGACGAGCAGCAGTCCGACGAGTTCGACTGGACCGCGAGCCTTGCCGACGGTGTGCACATCGACGGTGTGCACATCGTTCGAGACGTCTGATTCGTGAGGCACCGGGGCTGACGACGTAGATGGTCGCTCCCACTCGGATCCGTCGGTCATGCCGGAACAGTACGAGGTACCGCGATCGGCGTCGTTGGACCCTCCTTCGACGGCCCGACCGCCACCGCTCGCCCGATCTCGCCCGATCTCACCTGAATGTGTCTCCACGCCCTCGCCGGCACTTTGCGTTCGTATCCTGCAACGAGATGGCGCAACTCCAGATCCGTGACGTGCCCCCCGACCTGCACCGCAAGCTCAGGGCCCGCGCCGCCAACATCGGGCAGTCGCTGTCGGAATACGTTCTCGACGAGCTGGCGCGCTCGGTCGAGCGGAGTGAGCAGCTCGAACTCCTGGAATCCGGCCTGGCCGAGCCGGCCGGAGATCCGCCCGTGAACACATCGCCGAACGACTGATCGCGCTCGCTCAGTAGCGGTGGACGACGACGTTGTTGCCGGACGGGTCACGGAGGAAGACCGTGTCGCCTGAGTTGTTCCACACCGCACTGCCGGTATTGCACCAGTACCGCGTGTCGACGGTGTCGCTCCCGCAGCCGGTGTGCAGCGTGACCGAACGACCGGGGTCGAGCACGAGATCGGCGAACCCGTACCGGTGTGACGCGGACTCGTCGGCGACGACCCAACCGTCGAGGTCGATCGCGGCGATTCCGGCGTTGGTGAAGCGAACCCACTCGTCGTTCAGGTTGTCGTTGTCGTCGCCGGCCGCGTCGGCGCGGATCTCGACCGTGATCGACACGCTCGCCACCGGCGCGCCACACGCGTCGGCCGCCCACTGACCGAGCCCGGCCTCACTCGCCTGTCCCTGCAGCACGTCGTAGCGATCGCTCCGCGCGGTGTCGGGCTCGTAGCGGCGGGAGATCGCGTCGCCGGACCCGACGAGCGCGGCACCGACGTCGACGCCGCCGGCCGTCTCGACGTACCGCAGCGCCCGCCCGTACTGATCCGTGTCGGACGCGTCGCGCACGAGCGTCACCGGCCCGCCGGCGATCAGCGCCGACAATGCGGCGGTCGCCTCATCGGCCCAGCACTCATCGCGCTCGGGGGTGTTGATTCCGATCAACCGCACCGTTAGTCCGCCATCGGGCCCGGCGACGTCGATCGTGTCGCCGTCGGTCACCGCCGTCACCGTCCACACTGAATCGACAGGCACGGTCGCGATCGGCGCGACTACGACGGATGTCGGGATCACGGTCGGGATCACGGGCGGGAACGTCGTGGGGACGGCCGTCGTCGGCGGGGTCGACATCGTCGAGGTCGATGGGATCGCGGTCCTGACGACAACCGTCGTCGACGACTGCGCGGCGGGTGCCGACGTGTCCGCGGCGGACACGTCGGGGGCCGGCAGCGAGGTGAGGTCGGCCACGGCCGCGCCGCCACCCGGTCCGTTCCCGTCAGCCTGGGCGCCGACGACGCCCACGCCTGTGACAACGATCCCTGCCCACGCCCAGAACGGCACGCGTCGCCAGCGTCGCTTCCACAACGGCACCCGCGCCGGGGGCCGCTCGGGGAGCGGCAAGGCCAGGCCGCTCAAGGGCGACCGGCAGTGCTCGAACGGTTGTGCATGACGTGCCTCTGGTCCCTGACATGGGTCAGCGGACTCGGGCCCGTCGGCCCGAAGTCCGCTGACCTCGACTCATCGGCGTCCGAAGCACCGACTTGAGCAGTGTTCGCCGGCGAACCGCGACACGCAGGCGTGATCAGGACGCGTATGCCGACGATGCCGCTTGCGTTTGCGGCGGCACGATGGGGAGGAATCCGTACACGAACGCCCGCAGCTCCTCAGGTGACGAGGTGACGGTCGCATTCAAACGGTTCGCATCGTCGACCTGACCGCGCGTCGGACGGACCGTGTAGAACACTGCCGGACCGTCGTAGAGGCCGTCCTTGCGGAAGGCCCTGAGGTCTTCGAGGCCGGCGTTGTCGCGATCGGGGCGGCCGATGTCGGAGATCACGAGTGACACCGGGTCGGCTCGGTTGGAGAGCCGCCGCCGCGCCTCATCGGTCGAGGTGGCCACGACCAGGTTGACTCCCAGCGGGAGCACCGCGTGATCGGCGGTGTTCGGCTTGTCGGCGATCCACAGCACGGTGGTCCCAGGCGCAACGGATGCGGCCTGCTCGTACTGCGGCGGCGCGACCTTCGACGTCGCGCTGCCCATCGCCGGATCGGCGCTCTGCACCTCGTCCGAACGAGCCAGCCGGCGGAGCTCGCGCTTCACCTCCGCTGACATGTCGACCACGAGCGACGAGAACTGCCGATCCGTCGCCAGCAACGGGTAGTCGGGCGGGAGGTTCTGGACGAACGCCTCGAACTGCACGTCGGCGGTGTCGGCCGTCGCTTCGTAGCCCCGTGTGATCAGGATCTCGGCGAGCCGGTCGAGTTGCCGCTTCCCCTGCGCCTGGCGAGCGTTGGCGTAGTCCGTGAACTCGAACAGCGGATTGGCCTCGTCGGTCTCGCCGGGCACGTTGGCGATCAGCCGGAAGAAGTTGTCGTACGAGGCTTGGAGCACCATCAGCTGGATCAGCGCCTCGGCACCGGTCGTCTCGCCGACCATCTCGTAGAGCAGGATGAACCGGTTGATGAAGCGCTTGAGCTGACGGGGGTTGCCGTCCGTCGTGTTGATGAGCAGTTGACGGTGCTCGGTGGGGAGCACCTCCTCCGTGAGCCCGGCCGCTTCGCACAACGTGTTCGCCAAGCTCGTCAACTGGTCGTCGCTCGGCCGCGGGATCCGGAAGCCGAACTGGACGATCTTCTCGACGTAGCGCTGCGGGAGCCGGTCCTCACCGCCCTTGTTGGCGGCCACCGCGCGCAGCACCTGCTCGGTGTCCCAGCCGAGTACGAACACGAAGCCCGGGGCGTCGAGGTAGAGCTTCATCGCCTCGAACACCTGCATCACGGTGATCGCTGAGCATCGGTCGAGGTCGTCGATGAAGACCACGATCAGCCGGCCGTTGGGCGACGTCGTCTTCTTCAGCCACTTCTCCATCGCTTCCCGGACGAACTCGTTCAACTCGTTGCGCTGCTTCGGGTCGACCGACGCCTTCTCCCACAGCCGGTCGACGATGTTCCCCATGCCGAAGAAGCCGGCGACGAACGACGCTCCGAAGCCCAGCCCGCGGAGCAGCTTGTGTTTGCGGGCGACGCGACGGATCAGGTTGGTGTCGAGCTGGTCGAGCACCGACCGCACGAGCCCCTCCAGCACTTGCGTCTCGGGAGCGGTCCAGGCGTTGAACCACACGGTCCGGGCGTCGGTCGCGGGGTGCGTCTGGTCGGGCGCCTTGCCCTCCAACCGACGTTGGACACGGCGCATCAACGTGCTCTTGCCGGCGCCCCACCCGGCCTCGATGCTGGCTGTGAACGGCGCCGACGTCCGCGACGCGACGATGATCCGCTCGAGCCGGCCCGCCATCGCCTCGAACTCCAGCGGGTCGTCGCCATCCAGCGACGGGCTGTCCGACAGCACCATGAAGCGGCCGGGCCCCGCCGGTATGTATGGCTCGTTCGCCATCATGTCCCCCCTTCGGACGACCGAACCAGCGCAGTCTCGCGTGCCAGCGGTGCCCGTCGGGGGGTTATTCGACGGAGCTCGGGGTCACGCCTCGCGGTATGCCGGCGCCACGTCCGGCGTGACCGCACCGGAGCGCTCGAGCGCCCAGGCGACGGTGAGGAGCATGTGCTCGGTCCACCTCGCGCCGGTCAGCTGGATGCCGATCGGCATGCCGGATGCGTCGAGCCCGACCGGCACGGTGACCGAAGGGAGCCCGGCGAGATTCTGCGGCACCGTCGACGGCATCGCCGCGTCACGGAGCGGGATCGTCCGACCGCCGACCTCGACCTCGTCTGGAGTCCGTACGTCACTCGGACCGCTCCCGCCGACGATGCTGACGAGGACCTCCGCCGACTCGAGTGCGCGGTGCAGCGCGGCGACCGCTTGCCCGGCGGCGTCCTTCGCCGCGAGGTACTCGCGGATCGACACGCCCTCGGCTTTGACGAGCCGGCTCCGGACATCGGCGCCGTAGTCGTCGGCTCGGCTGGGAAAGCTGCCCAGGATCCGGGAGTGCACGTCGTACGCCTCGGCCAGCTGGATCGGTGTGAACAGCTCGAACAACTCCGCCGCGGCAGGCACGTCGGCATCGACCCGCCGCGCACCGAGGGCGCGGAGCGCGGAGTCAATGGTGTCGAGCGCGGCGGCGCGGTCGGGGTCGATCAACGAAGGTGCGAAACCATCGGGAACGGCGAAGCGGACTCGCCGCACCTGGGCGATCTCGAGCGGTTCGACGTCGAATGCCATGGCGCCGATCGTCGAGGGGTCGTGCGCGTCGCTGCCGGCTGTTGCGCTCAACGCGGCGGCGAGCACGGGGGCGGATCGGGCCAGGAATCCGGGGCCCTCGAGTGATGGTGCGAGCGGCACGCTGCCCGTGCGCGGCACCCGGCCGAACGTGGTCTTGAGGCCCATGATGCCGCAGAACGCGGCTGGTAGCCGGATCGATCCGCCGGTGTCGGTGCCAACTGCGAGGTCGACGATTCCTGCCGCGACGGCGGCGGCCGACCCACCGCTCGAACCACCCGGCACCTTGTCGAGGTTCCACGGGTTCCGGGTCGAGCCGCGGGTCGCGTGTTGCGTGGTGATGCCCCACCCGAACTCGTGAGACCGCGTGACACCGGCGATCACGGCGCCCGCCGCCCGCAGGCGCTGGACGACCAGCGCGTCACGCTCGGCGACCATGCCGGTTCGCACGTCGGAGCCGTACGAGTTGTCGGCGCCCTCGACGTCGAAGAGCTGCTTCACACCGATCGGCATACCGTGCAGGAGTCCCCGAGACCGGCCGCTCTCCGACTCGGCATCGGACTGAGCGGCTTCGCGCTCCGATCGTTCCTCGAGCACGTCGATGAACGCCCCGAGCTCGCCGTCGAAACGCTCGATCCGATCCCTCACGCGGGCAAGTTGTTCAACTGCTGTCATCGGGCGCAAGTCTGGCGTCAATCGGTGGGTTTTCGCTCACGCCCAGTGAATTCCTGAGGAGCGTCGCAACGCACACGGCTCGGGCGTGACATTCGACTCATCCGGGATTTTTTCGGAACCACTCACCTCTTGACACTCGTACTCGAAGGACATCCGAAATCAAGGAAATGCCATGGCCGCCAACAGAACACTCAACCTCCCCATCCGCACCGCCGAGGGCGTGGAGCTCCCGACGAACGGGACATGGCCGCTCGTCCGCGTGTCGTCGGTCGCCAGATCGTCTGGCCGGGGACGCAACCGTCAGCAGCTCCACGTGCTCGCCGGCCGGCTCGAGATCGGCGATGACCCCGCCGACAGCTCGCTGCGGATCGACCTCGACCA
>DASUEW010000151.1:0-7092 GCA_036274875.1 Ilumatobacteraceae bacterium | reverse complement strand
CTCGACCTCGACAGTGGGGGTGCCGCGGGAGTCGAGGATCTCGCGGCCGGCGATGTGGACGATCTCGCTCATGTTCGCCACCGTAACGCCGCGAGGCACCGCACCGAGTCGGCGACCAGAGGTGCGTCACGGATGTGGGCGGACGAGTCGGCGACCAGACGTGCGTCACGGATGTGGGCGGACGAGTCGGCGACCAGACGACCATCTACGTGACGTAGGGTGAGCCGACTCAATCAGAAATAGTTACGGGGAGCTCCATCGTGACCTCGCCGACTTGGAGCAGCTCGTCGGGAGCGCCGATCAGGACGTCGGTGATGTACGACTCGAGCGCCTTTTCGAGGCTGACGTCGGCTTCGCACGCCTGGCTCAGGAACCACCTGTGCTCGAGGAGTTGGTGGTACAGCTCGGCGGGCTCGAGCTTGCTGAACAGCTCCACCGGAACCGCCTCGATGATCGGCTCGAACCGCTGGTCGAGCCAGCGGACGGCGACGATGTTCTCGGGGACGCAGCGGCCGGCGTGCTCGTGGAGCTGGGCGCCGAACGCGCAGATGTCGTTCAACAGGCGGCGGGCCTGGTTCTCCTCGGTGTCGAGCCCGGTGAGGCTGCGCAGCCGTTCGGCGTGATACCCGTGCTCGACGACGCGCGGCTGGAGGCGCAGACGTTGGACGGCGTCGTCGGTGGATACCAGCTCCATCTCGCCGACGTCGAAACCGAGCTCGTGCAGCCGTTCGAGGCGGCGCTCGACGATCCACAGCTCGTTGGAGTCGAACTCCTCGATGTACGTGACCTCGGCCCACAGCTGGCGGTACCGTTCCTCGATCGCGCCCGACACCTTCCATGGGTCGATGTCGGCCTGCAGCCGGCCTCCGGCCTGGAGGTCGAGCAGCCCGCCCGCCACGTTCTCGGCGGCGATGTCGATGTCGAGGGAACGTTGGCCGTCGGACAGCGAAGGATGGCGTTCTGCCGTCTCGAGGTCGATCGCGTACGCCGAGAGTGCCCCGGCGTCACGGCGGAACAACGTGTTCGAGAGCGAGCAGTCACCCCACCAGAAGCCGGCGAGATGGAGGCGCACCAGCAGCCCCACCATCGCATCGAGCACCCGCTCGCCGAGGTACGGGATGCTGAGGCCGCGACCCGACAACAGTGTGCGATACGGGAGCGAGTAGTCGAGATGACGCGTGATCAGCAGACCGTCCGAGTCGGGCTTCTCCGTCAGCACGGCCACCACCTCGGCGGTCGGAAGGCGCTCCTCGTCGAGCTCCCTCAACAGCCGGTACTCACGGAGCGCGAGGTCGTCGGGGAGCTCCTTGACGACGTACGACACCTCCTCCGTCTCGACGAGACGTACCACATGGCGATGGAGGCCGAGGACACCGTGCATGTGGGGGAGATCCCAGTCGGTGAGGCGCTGGGTGTAGGGAAAGGCCGCGATCGCCGGGTGGAGCGAAGGGTTGGCGATCTGTAGTCGCACCGGCTCAGTCTGGCCCCGCTCGGGAAGAACTCCTCAAGATCCGTGTGTGGGTGGCCGATGACGCGACGTGGGAGTAGATCCGGTCACGCTCGCCCAGCCGTTCGCCCCGCCGACCGGCACGCCGCTGGTCGATACGGCGACTCCGACGCTGCCGCGCCGCAAGCCCGTCGCGCGGGCCGCGAAGCCGTCACTGCGCACGCGTTTGTCGTCGCGTCGTCAGCGCATGAACACCGACCTGCGTCCCGCCCGCCCCCCGATCCCCGGCTCGGAGTTCTTGCGGCTCGCGGTCTCGCTGCTCCTCGGGGTGCTCGCCGTGTTCACCCTCGGTGGCGGCGTGCTCGTCCTGCTGCTTTGGCAAGAGGAGCGGGCATCCGGCGTGCTCACGAACCAGGTCGACCGGGCGTGGGATCTCTTCGAGAACCTGCGTCGGATCGAGTTGATCGTGGCATACGCGGTCGTGCCCCTCGCCACTGTGTGGGCCGCGGTGGCCACGCTCAACGTGCGGCGGGCGACAGCTCGACGCCGCAACCCGGTGATCGCCGCGTTGTCGATCCCGGCGGCGGTCGCCGGTGTCTGGGCGATCGGCGCGGCGGTGGTCGCGCCCGCCGACAACTGGATGACAGCGGCCGGCGGGCTGGTCCTGCAGGCGATCGTCGTCGCCGTCCCGGTGGTCGTGCTCGAACGCGTCGCGAGGGCCGCGGAAGGACGTCGGCGACCGCTCAGGATGACCTACTTCGCGGCGGTCGCGTACCTCGCCATTCTCCAGGGGCTCGGCACGCTGTCGACGATCGTCCCCACGCACGATGCCGATCGGTGGGCCCACATTGCTTCGTACCTGATCATGGCGGCCCTCGTCCAGATCTTCGGCGCGATCGCCGTCAACGAGTCCTGCCGCGCGATCGAAGTTGCGTCCACACACCGCTACTCGGTACGCAAGGCGTTCAGCGAGAACGTGCTGTTGCGAGCCGGCGGCTGACGACTGGCTCCCTCGCTCCAGGATGGTGCCCGTGTCATCGTCGCGGTTCGACCCGCTTGACCTCGTCCCACAGCGCGTCGAGCTGATCGAGCCCGGCGGTCGTGAGCTCGATGTCGCGCGCTCGCGCGAGCGCCTCGACGGCATCGAAGCGCGTTCGGAACTTCTGCGCCGCGGCCCGCAGCGCCGACTCCGGGTCGACGTGGAGGTGACGGGCGACGTTGACGACGGCGAACAGCAGGTCACCGACCTCGTCACGGACCGCGTCGGGCTCGGCCGTCACCGTCGCCTCACCCAACTCGGCTGCCTCCTCCGTGATCTTGGCTAGAGCGCCGTCGACGTCGGGCCAGTCGAAGCCCACGTTGGCGGCCTTCTTCTGGACCTCATGGGCGTACGACAGGGACGGCAACGACCCCGGGATGCCCTCGAACACCCCCTCGTCCGCCCCGTCGTACCCCGGGCTCCGATGCTTCTCGGCCCGCTTGATCTCGTCCCAGTTGCGCAGCACGGTCTCGGCGCTGTCGACCACGACCGTGCTGAACTCATTTGGACCGAACACGTGCGGATGGCGCCGCACGAGCTTGTCGTGCACACCGCGCGCCACATCGGCGATCGTGAAACGGCCCTGTTGTTCGGCGATCGTGGCATGGAACTCGATCTGGTACAGCAGGTCGCCCAGTTCCTCGATGAGGTGCTCGTCGGTGGCGGGGTCGTCGGAATCGAGCGCCTCGAGGGCATCGACGACCTCGTAGGTCTCCTCGATGAGGTATGGGATCAGCGAGCGATGCGTCTGCTCGATGTCCCACGGACACTGCTCGCGCAGGATCCGGGCGAGCTGATGGAACCGCACGTACTCGGCACCGACAGGTGTGGCCAGGTGGGGGATGTAGACGGCGGTGAGGTGATCGGGTTCGACCGTGCGGTCGAGCTCCGCCCACGTGGTTCGCGTGATCGCCTCGTCGGCCGTGCCGAGGCGCTGCAGGATCACGACCTCCTCGTCACCCGCCGCGTCCTCGACGGCGAGCTTGATGTCGGACAGCACCCAGTTGGCGTGGGTATGGGCGACGAGCAGCGGACCACGCTCGCCGGCCGCGGCGACGGCGAACTCGTGGCCATCGACGAGCCGCAGCCCGACGTCGACCGGATCGATGCCGAGTCGCGCGTAGGCGACGTCGAGGAACGACATCGCCGGCAGGACCGCGCACTCGACACGCTCGTCGGCGATGAGGTGCCGAACGCTGCGCTCGAGGACCAGTGGACTGCCGGGGACCGCGTACAGCACCTCACCGCGGTCGACTGCGGCCTGCACGATCCGGTCGGCGAGCTCGGTGTAGACGTCGTCGAACGTGTCCGCCGACTCGTACAGGTCGTCGAACGCGGTGGCATCGGGTACCAGGTGCGCCGAGGGATGCCGACGCGTGCGCAGGAAGCGTTGCGGGATGCGATCGATCGCGGCGAGTGTCTCGACGGTGACATGTTCGGGGCTCCCTGGCCCGAGCCCGACGACGACGACGCGCGGCCGCGCGCTCATCGCGCTCTCATCCGATGGCGCGGACGCCGATGGACGGGTCGAATGATCCGAACCGCGGATCGACGTAGATGTCGACACCGCTGGCCACGCGCTGGAAGCGGAGCGGCAATTCGTTGTACACCGCGCCCAGCTCGCCGGGATCGACCTGATCCGACGGGCGCAGCACGATGACGTGGTACCCGGCCTCGCTCGGCACCGGCCCGACAGGCACCCCGAAATCGGCAGCCAGGAATGCTTCGGCCAACTCGGGAACGTTGGCCTCGTAGGCGTCGGTCGGGGCGCACGGTAGGTTCCCGCCGTTGGGGCCGGAGTTGGAGTCGATCGAGTCGCTTGCCGCCAACTCGGCGAAGTCGGCGCCGCCCTCGAGCTGATCGACGATGTCCTGAGCCGCCCCGGCTGTCTCGACGAGGATGTGCGCACCGCAGAGGATTCCGGACGCCGCGACTCCGGCGTCGTAGATCGAGCGCAACTCGGCGTCGGACGGTGACGCGACCTCGAGCGCCGACCATGTGTCGAAGAAGGCTCGCTGTTCGACCTGCAGGTTCTGGAGGCCGACCGGCACGTTCGCCCATGCCTCGGGATCGGGCGCGGCGAGTGCTCCGGTCGCGTCGGCGATCGCTTGGGGGCTCACGCTCGTTCCCTGTGCGGCCAAGTCGATCTCGAGGATCCGCGTGGTGATCCAGGTGGTCAGCAGGCGGCGCGCGGTGTCGGCGTCGAGCTCGACGTTGCCGTCGGGCCCGGATTCGGACCCAGAGCCAGGCTCCGTGGCGGGGACCGAGTCGGCGAGCAGATCGCCGAGCTCGTCCTGGGAGAGCTCGTGCTCGCCGACGCGCGCGGCGGCGCCGTTGTCGGAGAACGTGGAGCACCCCGTCGCCGCGCCGGCGAGCAGGAGGATCGGGACGACAGCCGCTCGGCGATTCACGCCAGCAGAACCTATCCGTCGGTCCGCCTAATCAGACGGCGGGATCAGCTCGCGGAGAAAGGCGACGAGGAACGTCGCCGGGTCCTTGCTCGCCCCATCCTTCGTGCGAGGTATCGGGACCACGAGCTGACGCTGCTCCTCCTTGACGATCGCGTCGCGGGCGAGCCGTTTGAGGCGCATCGACTCACTGAACTTGAGCTCGATCGGTGACAGGCGCGCCTGGCTGACGGTGATCTGCATGTCGGTGATGCCGAGCCGGTTGCACTCGGCGCGCAGCGAGCCCACCATGAGCAACGCCTCGGCAGGCTCGGGGAGCGGGCCGTACCGGTCCTCCCACTCGGAGCGGATGTCGGCTACCTCGGACTCGCTCGTGACCCCGGCGAGGCGGCGGTACGCCTCGAGCCGCAGTTCCTCCTTGGCCACGTAGTCGGCGGGGAGGAACGCGTCGGTTGGTACGTCGAGCTTGATCTCCGACGGTTGGGGGATCGGCTCACCCTTCATCTCGGCGACCGCCTCGGTGACCATCTGGCAGTACAGGTCGTAGCCAACCGCCGCGATGTGACCCGACTGCGCCTCGCCGAGCAGGTTGCCCGCACCACGGATCTCGAGGTCGCGCATCGCGATCCTGAAGCCGGAGCCGAGCTCGGTCGACTCGCCGATCGTGCGCAGCCGCTCGTACGCCTCCTCGGTCAGGGTGCGGTCGCGTGGGTGGAACAGGTAGGCGTAGGCGCGCTGGCCGCTGCGCCCGACCCGCCCGCGCAGCTGGTGCATCTGACCGAGCCCGAGCAGGTCGGAGCGCTCGACGACCAGCGTGTTGACGGTCGGCATGTCGATGCCGGACTCGATGATCGTCGTGCACACGAGCACGTCGTAGCGGCCTTCGGAGAAGTCGACGACGACCTGTTCCAGCGTCCCCTCGTCGATCTGCCCGTGGGCCACCGCGATGCGTGCCTCGGGCACGAGCTGGCGCAGTCGTGCCGCCGCGGTCTCGATCGACCGGACGCGGTTGTGGACCCAGAACACCTGGCCCTCACGGAGCAGCTCGCGCCGGATCGCCTCGATCGCGACCCGTTCGTCGTACTCGCCGACGTACGTGAGGATCGGCTGCCGGTCGGCCGGCGGCGTCTGCAGCAGCGACAGGTCACGGATCCCCACGAGCGACATCTCGAGCGTGCGGGGGATCGGCGTGGCGGTGAGCGTGATGATGTCGACGTTGACCTTCAGCTTCTTCATCGCCTCCTTGTGCTGCACGCCGAACCGCTGCTCCTCGTCGACGACGAGCAATCCGAGATCCTTGAACATGACGTCGTTGGTGAGGAGCCGGTGCGTGCCGATCACGCAGTCGACCTCACCCGTCCGCAAGCCGTCGATCACGTGCTTGGCCTGGGCGTTGGTGAGGAACCGCGACAGCACCTCGACGCGGATCGGGTAGCCGGCGAAGCGATCGGCGAACGTGTTGCCGTGCTGGTTGGCGAGCAATGTCGTCGGCGCGAGCACGGCGACCTGCTTGCCGTCCTGGATCGCTTTGAAGGCGGCCCGGATCGCGACCTCGGTCTTACCGAACCCGACGTCGCCACACACCAGGCGGTCCATGGGGTAGGCCCGTTCCATGTCGCCCTTCACCTCGTCGATCGCGACCCGCTGGTCGGGTGTCTCGACATACGGGAACGCCTCCTCCATCTCGTGCTGCCACGGCGTGTCGGGGGCGAACGAGTGGCCGGCGCTGTGGACTCGCTTCTGGTAGAGCACGACGAGCTCCTGGGCGATCTCGCGCACCGCCGAGCGAACCCGGCTCTTCGCCTTGGCGAAGTCGCTGCCGCCGAGGCGGTGCAGGGTCGGTGCCTCACCGCCGACGTACTGGCGCAGGGTGTCGATCTGGTCCGACGGCACGTACAGCTTGTCGTCACCCTTGTAGGCGATGAGGAGATAGTCGCGCTCGACGCCGCCGATCGTCCGCTTGACCATGCCCTGGTACTTCCCGACGCCGTGCTGGTGGTGTACGACGTAGTTGCCGGCCTTGAGGTCCTCGAAGAAGCGCGCGCTTTCGCGGCGCGGCGGGCGGGCGGTCCGGTGCGAACGCCGACGGCCGGTGAGGTCGGATTCGGCGACGATCGCGACCTTGGCGTTCGGCAGCGTGCAGCCGCGGTGGAGTGGCGCCACGACGACGTGGCCACCGGGACGGGTGATGACCACGT
>DASUEW010000150.1:0-3151 GCA_036274875.1 Ilumatobacteraceae bacterium | reverse complement strand
GAGATGGCGCATCGAGTCGGCCAGGTCACGCACGAGGTCGACGAGTGACGCGTCAGCGCTGATCGGCCGCAGCGTGGTGGTCACGCCGGTGTCGGCCGACGCTGCGATCGATGGGTCGACGCTGGTCGTGCCGCACGCCGTCAGCGCCGCGACGATCGGTAGCGACACGAGGGCGGCGACCCGCGCGCCCCGCCTCACGTGATGACGAGGATGCGGTCGCTCGCGAACGCGCCGACGCCGACGTGATGGCCGTCGATCTCGAGCGTCATCGTGCCGTCAGGTGAGGCGGCTGTGATGACGCCGACGTGACCGGGCTGGATCGAGCTCTCCTCGAGGAACTCGAGCAGTCCGGGCGTGAACTCGAGCTCTTCGGGGATCCGAGCCACCGTGAACTCCGAGCCGATGGCGATGCCGGACAACGGCCGGGCATCGGTCTCGATGTAGGCGGACCCGGGGATCGGGTTGCCGTGCGGGCAGGTCGTCGGGCTCCCGAGCAACCGGTCCATCGCCTGCTCGACGTGCTCGCTGATGACGTGCTCCCACTTGCCCGCCTCGTGGTGCGCTTCCGCCCACGACAACTTCAAGATGTCGGTCAAGAAGCGTTCGGCGAGCCGGTGGCGGCGCACGACGCGCTCGGCGAGCTCGATTCCCGCCGGAGTGAGCACGATGGCACCGTCGTTGGTGAGCAGTCCTTCGCTCTCGAGCCGCTTGATCATCTCGCTCACCGCCGGGCGGCTGACGAGGAGCCGATCGGCGATCCGCGCCTGGATGATGTCGACGTCGTCCTCGGCGAGCTCGAAGATGCACTCGCAGTACTCCTCGAATGCGGGGTGGTGCTCTCCGGGTGCGGGCATGCGGTCAGCCTACCCGGACCACTACGGAGGGAAGGGGTGACGGGGAGGGGTGACGAGGCATGGCGAGGCATAGCGAGCGAGTCGGAGAGTTGGTGTCGAGCGCGGGTAGGGTCGTGCCCGTGACAGACACGCGTTGAGCTCGGTCCGATCCGTCTCGAAACGTTGGAGTTCCGCATGTCCGCATCCCTGTTCGCCCGTGGCGTCACCGTCGTACGGGGCGCACGCACCATCCTCGACCGCGTCGACGTGTCGGTCGTGCCTGGTCGTCGCACCGGGCTCGTCGGACCGAACGGCGTCGGCAAGTCGACGCTGCTCGGCGTGTTCGCGGGCGTGGTCGCGCCCGACAAGGGCACGGTGACCGCGGCTCCGCCCACCGCGAACATCGGCCTTCTGGTGCAGGAGGCCGAACGGAGCGACGACGAGTCGGTGCACGAACTGCTGCGGCGCCGTGCCGGAGTGACCGCCGCCCAGGCCCGACTCGACGCGGCGACGCAGGCTCTCGCCGCATCCGCGCCGGGTGCCGGCGACATGTACTCGATCGCCCTCGAACGATGGCTGGCGATCGGTGCGACCGACTTCGAGGCGCGGATCGGCGAGGTCTGGCACGCGCTCGACCTGCCTGAGCGGCTGCTCGAGCAGCCGACGTCGTCGTTGTCGGGCGGCGAGGCGGCGCGCACCTCGCTTGCCGCGCTGCAACTGAGCCGCTTCGACGTCTACCTCCTCGACGAACCCACCAACGACCTCGACCTCGACGGTCTCGACCTGCTCGAAGCATGGGTGCTCGAACAACGGGCCGGCATGATGCTGGTGAGCCACGACCGCCGGTTCCTCGATCGGGTCGTGACCCACGTGGTCGAGCTCGACGAGTTCACCCATCGCACAGCGGAGTACGCAGGGGGCTGGCAGGCGTACGTCGACGAACGGGCGCTCGCCCGCGAGCACGCCTGGGAGCGGTTCGACGACTACGACACGAAGCGCAAGGCGCTCGCCGGGCGCGCTCAACGCCAGCGCGAGTGGGCGAGCCAGGGTTCGGCCCGTGTCAAGCGCTCGTACGAGAGCGAGCCCGACAAGAGCATCCGTGCGTTCCGGAAGAACCAGACCGAACAGCTGGCCGCCAAGGCGGCCCAGACGGAGCGGGCGATCGAACGGCTGGAGGTGGCCGACAAGCCGCGTGAGCCGTGGCACCTGCGTCTCGAGGTGGCCAACGTCGGGCGCAGCGGCCAGATCGTGTCCCACCTCAGCAATGCTGTCGTCGAACGCGACGGGTTCCAGCTGGGACCGATCGACCTGTTGCTCGAGTACGGCGAGCGGGTGGCGATCGTCGGCCACAACGGCAGTGGGAAGACGACGTTGATCGATCTCATCCTCGGACGGCGCGAACCGCAGTCGGGCACGGCAAAGCTCGGCGCCGGCGTGCGGATCGGCGAGGTCGAGCAGGCCCGTCACCAGCTCGCCGACGATGCCGTGCTGCAGCGGGCGATGCAGGATGCGACCGGTCTGACCGTGTCGGACGTGCGGACGCTGCTCGCCAAGTTCGGACTCGTCGGCGATCACGTGCAGCGGCCGGTTGGTTCGCTGTCACCGGGCGAACGGACCCGAGCGGTGCTCGCGTTGCTGATGGCGAACGGAGCCAACCTGCTGGTGCTCGACGAACCCACGAACCACCTCGACCTGCCCGCGATCGAGCAACTCGAGCAAGCACTCGACACGTTCGGAGGGACGTTCCTGCTCGTCACCCACGACCGTGAGCTGCTCGAGCGGGTGCGGATCACCCGCACGATCCGCCTCGACCACGGCGCCGTGGTGTGACGTCGTCGCCGTCGAAGACCTCAAGGCGCTCGCTGATGGGACCGATGAAGATGATGGAGGACTCGGCCTGACTGTCGGGGGCACGCGACTTGTCAGCACACGAGGAAGGCCAATGGATCGGCAGTCCGTGGGCGGCGCGCGGCATTCGGGTGTTCGTGCTCGTCGTGCCGTTCGCCGCGTCGGTGGCGTTCGCGTGGACGCTGTCGGCGATCTTGCCGGCGGTGTCGACATGGCCGGTTGCTCTCCTGCGCTGGGTGCTGATCGCGATCGCGTCGACGGCGGTGATGGTCGCCTTCGACCGTGTCACCCGCCGATTGCTCCCGCTGGCGGTGCTGTTCAGCCTGACGCTTGCATTCCCCGACCAGGCTCCGTCCCGGTTCAAGATCGCGATGCGCACCGGGACCACGTTGCAGCTGCGCAAGGTCGTGGCCGATGCTCGTGCCGGGAGGATTGGTGAGACACCGGCGGAGGCGGCCGAGAAGCTGCTC
>DASUEW010000149.1:0-4671 GCA_036274875.1 Ilumatobacteraceae bacterium | reverse complement strand
GGCATCGACCGGATGGCGAAGGAGCGTCATGCCGTCGGCGACCTCCGTGAGATGTTCACGAACGACATCCGCTTCCTGGAGCAGTTCTGATGGCCGTTGGAGCTCCGACCGCAAAGTCACGGCGATGAAGATCCTGTTGTCCTGGCTGAACAACTACGCCGAGTTCGGCGACGACGTCGACGCGCTCGCGGCGGCGATGACGTCGCTCGGTCTGGCCGTCGACGACGTCGAACGCGTCGGCGCGACCATCGACGGTGTCGTGACCGCCCGAGTGATCCGCACGCAGTCGCATCCCGACGCGGCCCGCGTTCACCGCGTCTACCTCGACACGGGCGACGACGTCGAACGACACGTGTGGTGCGGGGCGTTCAACATGCAGGCCGGCGACGTGGTGCCGCTGGCCGTGATCGGAACGACGATGGCCGACGGCCAGACGATCGAGCGACGGGGCATCCTCGGGATCGACTCGGAGGGAATGCTCTGTTCGGCGCGCGAGCTGGGTCTCGGCGACGACCACGCCGGCATCCTGATCCTGCCCCCTGACAGCCCGCTCGGCGTGCCGTACGGCGACGTGCTCGGCCTCGAGCCCGACGTGTTGTTCGACCTCGACATCACCCGCAACCGTCCGGACTGCTGGGGGTACGTCGGCGTGGCCCGCGACCTCGCCGCCCACCTCGGACTCGCGCTGCGCGTGCCCGCCCCGGAGCTGGAGGACACCGGCGAGGAGCGCCAAGCCGACGTCGAGATACTCGCCGGCGACCGGTGCGGGCGGTTCACGTCGACGGTCATGTCAGGTGTCGTCGTCGGTCCGTCGGCGGCGTGGATGCAGCGTCGCCTCACGGCGGCCGGGATGCGACCGATCAGCAACGTCGTCGACGTCAGCAACTACGTGATGCTCGAGCTCAACCAGCCGAATCACGCGTACGACCTGGCCACGCTCGGCACCGACCCGCAGCGCCGAGGGTTCCGCATCCGGCTGGCGGCCACCGGGGAGACGATGACGACGCTCGACGGCAACGTGCAGAAGTTCACGCCCGACGATCTGTTGATCTGCGACGCCGACGACCGGCCGATCGGCGTGGCCGGCGTGATGGGCGGCCTCGACACCGAGATCACCGATGCAACCTCGACGGTGGCCCTCGAGATCGCGTGGTTCCATCCGCTCGGCGTGATGCAGACCGCGGCCCGGCTCGGCCTCCGCTCGGAGGCGTCCGCCAGGTTCGAGCGTGGTGTCGACCCGTATGGGATCGTCCGCGCCATCGCACGGTTCGCCGAGTTGCTGAAGGAGACCTGTCCCGATCTGGTGGTGCACTCTGGCGTCACCGATGTGCGGGGCGAGGCCATCCCGCCACCCGAGCGGTTCACGGATGTCCGGATCACCCAGGTCAACCGGATCCTCGGAACCAACCTTCGCGCCGACGAGCTCCCCGCCCTCCTCGATCCGATCGGGTACACCGTGTCCGGCGACGGCGACACGCGCCGCGTCGCCCTGCCGCCCTGGCGACCGGACAGCGAGGCCGAGATCGACGTCGTCGAGGAGGTCGCGCGCCACTATGGCTACGAACGGATCGGCAAGACGCTGCCGAAATCGATCGTGCACGGACGCCTGTCCGAGACCCAGCTCCGTCGCCGCCAACTGCGCGAGGTGTTGCTCGGGCTCGGCATCTCCGAGGCGATGCCGAACCCGTTCCTCGCTCCCGACACCCTGGCGAAGGCGGGTCTCGACGGCCCGGCGCTGACGATCAGCAACCCGCTCGTCGCCGAGGAGAGTGTGCTGCGGACGTCGCTTCGACCAGGACTGCTGCACGCAATCGCGTTCAACGAGTCGCATCGGCGGCCCGGCGTCGCGCTGTTCGAGATCGGCCACGTCTACCCGCCCGGCGATGGGGAGCTGCCTGACGAGTACGAGGCGCTCTGTGTCGTCCTCTCCGGCCGTGCCGCGCCCGATGCGATGGCGGTGTGGCGAGAGATCTCGAGTGCGCTCGGCGTCGGCGCGCGCGTCGACCAGGCTCGCGTGCCACCGGGTCTCCACGCGACTCGGTCAGCGACGTTGTCGCTCGGGAAGGATCCGATCGGTGCGGTGGGCGAGATCGATCCGGCCGTGCTCGAACGGTTCGATGTCGCCGAGCGCGTCGCGGTGCTCGAGCTCGACCTCGACCGGGTGCTCGCCACGCCACCCAAGCCGGCGCTGTGGAAGCCGACGAGTCGGATGCCGTCGAGCGACCTCGACCTGGCGTTCGCGTTGCCCGACGACGTGCCTGCCGAGAAGCTCGACCGGGCGATCCGCCAGGGCGCCGGCCCCCTGCTCGTCGACCTCGACCTGTTCGACGTCTACCGGGGCGAGGGTGTCGGTGACGGACGCCGGAGCCTCGCCTACCGGCTGCGACTCCAGCTGACCGATCGCAACCTCACCGATGCCGACGTCGCGTCCGTACGCGAGCGCTGTGTCGCGGCGGCAGCCAAGCTCGGTGCTGAGCTCCGTGGCTGACGCGCCGGCGCCGGGCGAGCGTGACCTGGCCTCGATGTTGCGTTCGTTGACCGTCGAACGCCGCCCTGGTGTGTTCGCCTACGTGTCGGTCGACCGGCCCGATGCCGAGCTCGTCGCGATGGCCGCCGCCGTGGTTGCGGAATCCGAAGGGGTCACACTCGTTCTTCCCAGCGACGTCGCACACGGCGCCGGGCTGACGCCCGTGTTCGAGGCGGCGTGGCTGACGCTCGCCGTGCACAGCTCACTCGACGCAGTCGGGCTCACGGCGGCGGTGAGCGACGCCCTGGCGGCGGCGGGGATCCCCTGCAACGTCCTCGCCGGCACCTACCACGACCATCTCCTCGTCCCCGCCGCCCGCGCCGACGAAGCCGAGCGCCTCCTCACCGAACTGTCTGCCTGAAACGGCCCGCCGGTGCGAATGGAGCAGACAGTTCGGGATTTCTCAGTTGGCGCTGAGGTCGTCGGGGGCATCGGCGAGCCAGGCGAGGCGTCCGCCCTGGCGGCGGAGCACGGTGCGCCACAAGTCCTCCGGTTCGTGGCCGAACAGGTCGCCGGGATCGGGATCGAGCACGAGCCATGCACCCGCCTCGATCTCGAGCTCGAGCTGGCCAGGACCCCAACCGGCGTAGCCGCGGAAGATCCGCACCGCCTCGAGCTCGGCGGCGACGAGCGCCGGATCGACCGTGAGATCGGCCGACACCACGCGCCCGGCGACCGGCGAGAGCTCATCGGTCGGCACGGTGATCGGCTGGTGGGTGTAGGCGAGAGCGATGAGCGCGTCGGGCTCGACCGGACCGCCGGCGAACACCCCGCTCGGTGACGATTGCAGGTCGACCCACCGGTCGAGTGGCTCGTCGAGCTGTTCGGGCGTCGGCCGGTTGATGATCACGCCCAGCGCACCTTCGTCGTGGTGTTCGAGCATGTACACGACAGTGCGGTCGAAGTTGGGATCTTCCAGCGGCGGGGTCGCGACGAGCAGGCGTCCTTTCGTCGGTGTCGCGCCGGGAAGCATGGCTCCAGTCTGCCTGGTCGGAGCGGTGTTCCTCATCACGTCAGAGGGCGAGGCACCACCGTTGCATGACAATACGCCACGCTGTATAGTCATGCGGTGTGATCACTGTGGGAATCGTCGGAGCGTCGGGCTACACCGGTGCCGAGTTGCTGCGTCTCGCCGCCCAACATCCGGAGTTCGACGTGGTCTACGCAACTGGCGACACACAAGCCGGCACCGCGGCGGCGGCTCTGTACCCGTCGCTCGCCGGCGCCTATCCCGGGCTGGTGTTCGAGTCGTTCGATGTCGAGCGGGCCCGGGGACTCGACCTCGTGTTCCTCGGCCTCCCGCACGAGGCGAGCATGGCCATGGCGCCTGAGCTGGTCGGTCACGTCGGCTGCGTGGTCGACCTCTCCGCCGCGTACCGCTTGAAGGACCGCGCGCTCTACCCGGCGTACTACGGATTCGAACACGACCAGCCTGAACTGCTCGCCGACGCGGTGTACGGGTTGCCCGAGAAGTACCGCAACGAGCTGAAGGGGGCCGGGTTGGTCGCCACGCCGGGTTGCTACGTCACCGCCGCGACGCTCGCGCTCGAACCGCTCGTCGCGGCCGGCGTGATCGATCGGCACGGGGTGATCGTCGACGCCGCGAGCGGCGTGACCGGTGCCGGACGCAAGCTCATCCACGAGAACCTGTTCCCCACGGTCGACGAGAACTTCACGGCGTACGGGCTGCTGACGCACCGCCACACACCCGAGATGGAGCAGGAGATCGGCGCCCAGATCCTGTTCACGCCGCACCTGCTGCCGATGAGCCGCGGGATCCTCGCCACGTGCTACGCCCGCCCGGCGGCGGGCTCGTCGCCGACGACGGACTCGCTGCTCGACCTCTACCGGACCCGATTCGCCGGGGAGCCGTTCGTGGTCGTCACGGACGATCCACCGTCGACGAAGGCCACACTCGGATCGAACTCGGTGCACGTGACGGCGCGCTACGACGAGCGCACCGGGTTCGTCATCGCGATCGCCGCCCTCGACAACCTCGCCAAGGGTGCCTCGGGCGGCGCCGTCCAGTCGGCCAACGTGGCGTTGGGCCTCGCCGAGACCGCCGGCCTGTCGCGCGTCGGCCTGATGCCATGACCCTGATGACATTGACCCTGATGCCATGACCCTGATGACATCGCCCCTGA
>DASUEW010000148.1:0-8010 GCA_036274875.1 Ilumatobacteraceae bacterium | reverse complement strand
GCCGACGACCATGACCATGCTCACGGCCGGGTGGGTGCTGATCACGTCTTCGACCTCACGGGGGAACACGTTGAAGCCGCCGGTGATCACCATGTCCTTGGTCCGGTCGACGATGTACAAGTAGCCGTCGTCGTCGAAGCGGCCGACGTCGCCCGTGTGCAACCAGTCGCCCGACAGCGCTTCGGCGGTCTCGTCGGGCAGGTCCTTGTAGCCGGTCATCACCAGCGGACCACGGGTGCAGATCTCGCCGGACGCGCCGGGCGGCACGGGATGGTCGTCGGAGTCGAGCAGGGCGACGTGCATCCACGGCACCGGTCGACCGCACGAGGCGAGGCGGTCGGGACGCGCCGGGTCGTGTTCGCCCTTTTTCAGGTGGGCGATGACCATCGGCGCCTCGGTCTGCCCGTAGAACTGGTAGAAGATCGGACCCCAGTCCTCGATCGCCTTGGCGAGTTTGGCCGGGCTCATCGGGGAGGCGCCGTAGAAGATGGTCTCCATCGACGACATGTCGGCCGTCGCATATCGCGCGTGTCCCTGGAGCGCGTAGAGCATGACCGGGACGATCAGTGTCGCCGTGATCCGATGCTCGGCGACCAGGTCGAAGAACCCGTCGGGAGTGAAGGACTCCATCACGTAGAACGCTCCGCCCGACAGCAGCACGGGCGCGACGAGGGACATCGCGGCGTGCGACAAGGGCGTGGCGACGGCGATTCGCAACTGGTCGGGGAACTCCCACTCGGCCATCTGGATCCACGTCATCGCCTGCCACACGCGATGGCTCATGAGCACCCCCTTGGGGCGTCCGGTCGTCCCGCCGGTGTAGACGATCGTGCAGAGATCCTCGGGGCCGACGTCGGGAGCGTCGAGCGGTGCCGGATCGAACTCGTCAGCGAGCGCCAGGTAGTCGTCGCCGGCGTCGTTGGGTCCGAAGCCGAGCAGCGTGAGATCCGGGTACCGCGCCTTGAGCTCGAGTGCGCGCTCGATGAAGTGGTCGGCATCGAACACGAGGCATTCGATCTCGGCGTCGCCGACCACGTAGGCGTGATCGGCGAGCGAGCCCATCGGATGCAGCGGCGTCAGCACGCAGTCGTTGACGAGCGACGCCGTCAGGTTCGTGAGCACCTCCGGACGATTCTTCGACAGCACCGCGAGCCGGCTGCCGCGCGCGACGCCGCGGGCGCGCTGGGCCTGGATCAGCTGGCTGGTCCGTCGGCGGATCTCGGCGTACGTCGCCACGCGGCCGGCGAGATGGATGCACGGAGCGTCGTCATGCTCGTAGAGGCTGCGGATGACGAGATGCGGCAGCAACGGCTGGTCGTGGAGCGGCGACGTCACGCGTGTCACAGTAATTGCCAGACATCTGACGTCTCCGTGGCGCTGGGACCAGCGGTCACGCGCGTTCGAGGATTCGCACGACGCCATTCGATCCGTCGACCTCGACGAGATCGCCGGTCTTGATCACCGATGTGGCTCCCACCGCGCCGACCACGGCAGGGATGCCGAGGTCGGCGCGCCGGCGGCGCCGGGAGGAGCGTCGGGTGACACGGCTCACGTCGCGTCGACGCGGAAGCTGAACATCATGCCGTCCTGGTTGTGCTCGGCGATGTGGCAGTGCGCCATCCACATACCCGGTTCGGTGATCTCGAGCAGGAGATCGACGGTCTCGCCGGCGCGGACGAGGACCGTGTCCTTCCACACCAGGTTGGCGGGCGGTTGACCGTCACGGTCGATCACCAGGAACCGCCCTGCACCGTGGACGTGGAACGGATGGTGCATCGGGTGGTCGCTGTCCATGGTGTTGACGAGGCGGATCTTCACCCGATCACCGACGGTGAACCTCCAGTCGATCGCCATGTTCTGGGCGCCGGTGTCCTCATCCACGAGCCGCCAGATCATGTTCGAGGCGTCGGTTCGGGCGTTGATCTCGGGCATCAGGTCTTCCCATTCCAGCCCGTCGCCAGAGTCGTGATCGTGGCCGTGGTGGTGCCGATGCTCGTCGTGCGGCGATGGCCCGGCGGAATCGCTCGGGATCAGTCTCATCCCACATTTCGGGCACGTCCCGGGTTCGTTGCTGGTCACCTCCGGGTGCATCGGGCACACGTAGGTAGTGGGCGCGGCCACGACGAGCTTCATGCCGCACTTGGGACACGTCCCCGGTTCGTTGCTGGTCACCTCCGGGTGCATCGGGCACACGTAGGACGCCGATGGCGGGGGATCGCCGGAGCCGTACAGGAGCGGCATCGAGGCGGTGAAGACGAGGGTCTTGTCGGGTGGGCGGTGCCGCTCCGCGTCGAGCTGCGCGCGTTCGCCTGCCAGCTCGTCATTGACGTGCAGCGTCTCGAACTCCTCTGCGAGCGTGCGTTCTACCCGCGTGTCGGACACGACGACGGAGCCGAGCCGGTAGCTGCGGTCCGGGGTCCGGTGCTCGAGCGCGAACGTGCCCGGCGCGTCGAACAGGACGTCGACGACGGCACGCTCGGACGGTGCGATGAGCACGGCGTCGATCCACTGCTCGTGCTCGCAGCGGCCGCTGTCACCACCGACGAGCTTCATCCGCGCCCCGGCCACCGACACATTGAAGATGCGGGTGTTGGCAGTGTTCGTGAAGAAGAACCGGACCACCTCTCCTGCCTGCGCCTGGAGGGTGAGGTCGGTGGAGCCGCCCGTGAGCATCACGTTGCCGAACCGGCCCATGGCGGTGTGGGTGGGACCGTCCACCCGGAACGGGACGACGCGTCCGTCTTCGAGGAGCACGTCGTCGACGGTGACGATGGCTTCGCGGTCGACGTCCGGCCAGGGTTGGTCTGCCGCTGGGTCGACGATGATGTTGCCGTACAGACCCATCTCGAGGCCGTAGTCCTCGCGGACGTGAGGGTGGTACCAGTAGACACCGTCGTCGGGGAACCGCAGACGGTAGACGAACTCCCCACCGACGGGGATCGGTGCTTGCGTCTCGTCGGGCACACCGTCGTAGGCGTTCTCCAGCCGGAGTCCGTGCCAGTGGACGGTCGTCTCGTGGTCGCCGTCGTTGCGGACCCGCACGGCGACCTCGGAACCTCGCGCCACCCGCAGCGTCGGGCCCGGGATGGAGCCGTTGTAGGCGAGCATGCGAATCCGGGAGTCGCCGAGCTGGTTGGCGACGGGCCCGATGCACAGCTCGTACGTGTCGCCGTCGCCGAGCTCGACGACCGTCGCCGGACCGCACGCGGGGAGGCCCTCGGTGGCGGTCGGGAAGCCGGGGTCGTGGACATGGGTAGTGGTCATGCGCACCTCCGAAGGCGAGCCGCTCGCGATGTCATGCATCGCAGGGGACGGCGCGCCGCTGAAACGCGCCTTGCACCGGGCTGTTACGGCCGGCCGGTGTCAGCGATCCGGTGCCTCGGCGGCGGCCTTGATGGCGGCCAGCGTGGTCTCCATGGTGTCGGCGTTGCGGCGGTGCCGATCCGGCGAACCGGTGATGAGAGGTGACAACGTGCGGAGGAGGCGGCCGCGCCGGTCGTCCACCGCTTCGGTCAGCCGGACGTCGTCGCCGTTGGGGTCCAGCCGGTACTCCCATCGTGCGACCGCCAACCGGAAGTAGGTGACCTCCCACGCGAACAGCTCGCCGTCGCGCATCTCGGCGATGGTCGACGTGGTGCGCCACCGGCGCCACCCGTTGCGACTCGTCCCGCGGAAGCGTGCGCCGACCTCGGCCCGCCGTGTTCCGCCCATCCACCGGCACCGGACACATTCGGGGCTCCACTCGGCCATCCGAAGGGGATCGGCGATGAGCGGATAGACCGCGTCCGCACGGGCGCGAATGACGATCGCGCGGTCGGTCATTGCGACATCTCCACCACGAGATCGTTGAAGCTGCGGCCCACGGACGTGGCGCCGCTCGGAGGGTTCAACGTCCGTTCGAGGTCGGCGAGCTCTCGAGCGTCCCGCTGGCGCAGCGGCAAGCTCCGCCTGGTGCGCTCGGCTCGTGCCGCCTGCAGCAGCATGGCGGCGACGTCCGGCCGCTCGACAGCCTCATCGCGTGCCAGGTCCTCGACCGCCTCGCACATCGCGGCGGCATGCCCGATCCGCGACGCGAGCGCGAGTGCGCGCCGGTGGTGATCCCTGGCCGCATCGATGTCACCGCGCAGGCGGTATGCGTGGCCCAGCACATGCAGGGCGGAGACGACGCCCTCGGTGTAGCCGATCAGTTCTTGGAGCGCGAGCGCCTCCGAGGCCGCGGACACTGCTGCTCGAGCGTCGCCACCCGCGATGGCGATCTGCGCCACCTGCGTGAGGGCGATGCCCAGAACGTGGCGATCACCGGCGCGGCGGGCGTGATCGACACCGGTGGCTGCTACGGCGTCCGCCGCTGGGTCACCTACGTCGAACAGCGTGCGGGCGAGAAGGACGTTGCACACGGCTAGTCCCCAGCGGTCGTCCAGCTTGTCGAGCAGCGCGATCGCTTCGCGGTGCGCATCAAGTGATCGCTCGTGGTTCCCGAGCGCCCATTCGGCGACCGCGGCGGCGTTGAGTCCGTACGCGATGCCGGCGTCGTCCCACGCGCGCGCGACCTCGGCGGCTCGATAGCCGGCGTCGCGGGCGGTCTCCAGCCGGCCGAGCGATGCGGCCAGCAGCGCGTACCCCCACAGGCACCTCGCACGAACCGGAGGCGCGACGTCAGCGACATCGACGAGCCGCTCGAGGTGCTGGATGGCTTCGGTCAGCATGCCGTTGAGCGTCCAGAACCACGCCAACGCACCGGCCAGGCGGGCGGCGCGGGTGGTGTCACCGGTGAGGAGACACCAATCGAGCGCGGCGCGAAGGTTGTTGATGTCACTGCGGAACTGGTCGAGCCAGGCGAGCTGGTCGGCGCCACGGATCTGCACCTCGCCCTGCTCGGCCAGCCGCACGTAGACGTCGGCGTGGCGGTCGCGCGTGTCGTCGGCGTCGAGCTCAGCAAGATTCTCCAGGGCGTAGACGCGCAAGGTGTCGAGCAGTCGATAACGATCGTGACCGGCCCGGGACACCATCGACTGCTTCACGAGCGACGCCAACAACTCGAATGGCGCGTCGAGATCCTGGCCGGCGACGATCAGCGCGGCATCGAGGTCGAAGGTGCCGGCGAAGGCGCCGAGGCGGGCGAAGAACGTCCGCTGCGGCGACGACAACAGCTCGAAGCTCCAGTCGATGGCAGCGCGCAGGGTCTGCTGCCGCTGGGCGACGTCCATACCGCCATCCACGAGCAACCCGAAACGGTCCTGGAGTCGGGATCGAACGCCCGCCGGGCTCAACACGTCGGTGCGGGCGGCGGCGAGCTCGATGGCCAGAGGAAGGCCGTCGAGCGCGATGCACACGGCGGCGATGTCGGCGGCGACGGTGTCGTCCACGTCGAGCTCCGGTGACACCGCGGTGGCCCGTTCGACGAACAGCGCGACGGCGGCGTGGGAGGTGATGTGACCTGCTCCGACGGCGTCGGGCGGTGGCAAGTCGAGGGGTGGCACCGGCCAGGCGAACTCGCCGGAGACGCCGAGAGGGCGCCGGCTCGTGGCGAGCACACGCACATCGGGTGCCGTGCGCAACGCGGCCGACGCCAGCTGGGCCGCTGCGCCCACGACGTGCTCACAGGTGTCCAACACGATCAGCACCTCGCGGGACGCCAGCGTCTCGACGATCGCCGCCACCGGGTCGTCACCCGGTGTGATGGTCACGCCGGCGGCGGCGGCGACCGTCGGCGCGACGAGAGCCGGGTCGTCGATCGGGCTGAAGTCGACGTAGCAGATCTGGCGACGGTTGCGGGCGGCGACCTCGATGGCGAGCCGGGTCTTGCCGGCTCCTGCCGGGCCGGTGAGTGTCACGGCACGGTGTCGTTCGACGAGTTGTTCGAGCCGCGTGATCTGCTGGTCCCTGCCGACGAGCGCCGAGACGGGAACGGGGAGACGACTCGACGTCGCCCCCATGGGCGGCGGTGGCTCGGCGGCGGCAGATGGCCGTCCGTCGGGCGGTGTCCAGTCCAGTGATGGGTCCTGTTGGAGGATGCGTCGCTCGAGGTCGCGCAGGTCCGCGCCCGGCTCGATGCCGAGCTCCTCCACCAACGTCCGTCGGGCGTCCCCATAGGCGCGCAAGGCGTCGGCCTGGCGGCCAGACCGGTACAGGGCGAGCACGAGCAGCTCGTGCAGTCGCTCCCGCAACGGCATCTTGCGTACCAATTCGGAGAGCACGCCGATCGTGTCGCCGTGGCGTCCGAGCCGGAGCTGCAGGTCCACCCAGCGTTCCGTCGCCGCCCAGCGCAGCTCTTCGAGCCGCGTGATCTCGCCCCGGGCGAACTCCATTTCGACCACGTCCTCCAGCGCGGCGCCCCGCCACAGCGCCAGGGCGCGCTCCACCTTGTCCAGCGCGTCGAGCAGCTCGGCCTCGGATCGAAGGCCCTTCAGCGGCGTGAACGCCCGCGAGGCGAGCTCGAACCGATGCGCGTCGATCTGCTCAGGATCCGCCACCAGGGCGTAGCCCCCGGCCCTCGTCTCGAGGATCGCGGACCCGCTCGCGTCGGCGCCACCGAGGGTCTTGCGCAGGTAGGAGACCTGGATCTGGAGCGCGTTGGCCGGATTGCGGGGCAGCTCGTCGCCCCACAGCACGTCGACCAGGAAATCCGACGGCACCGTGTGGCCGCGACGCAGGAGCAGCACGACCAGGATCGTTCGCGGTAGCCCGCGCCTGATCGGCACCGCGTCGGAACCACAACGGACTTCCAGCGGCCCGAGAATGCCGAACTCCACTGGCCCACAAGGGTACTGCCGCGGCCCTCGACGCTGGGATGGCGGCCACGGCGTGCAAGGTTCGTGACAGCAGCGTCCGGCTTGCTGGAGCGGTACGTCGACCGCGCCAGGAGCGAAGTTGCCGAGTCACATCACCAGAGAGGACCTGCACCACCGACTGACCAACGGCGACCACCCAATCCTCGTCGAGGCGCTGGGCGTCGGCTACTACACCGACGCTCACCTTCCGGGCGCCGTCAACATCCCCCCAGGGCAGGTCGACAGGCTGGCGCCCCGACTCCTGCCCCACCGGCACGCCCCGATCGTCGTCTACTGCACGGGCGGAGGCGCGAGCAGCGAGGCCGTCGCACACCGCCTCGAAGAGTTGGGATACGCGGCCGTCGCCGTATACCTCGGGGGCAAGGAGGACTGGGTCGAACACGGACTTCCCCTGGAACGGCGGGCCATCGACGGCGGATGACTCGCCCGCGCCGAGCGTCTGCGCAAGGTCCAGCACAGACCCACGCAAGGCACCCGAAGTTTCCTACCGCTCAGCGCCCGCCGCACAGACAGGAGGACCGATGAACCCGACCGACACGAAGCAGATCGCCTTCGTCCTGTACCCGGGGCTCACGCCCCTCGACCTAATCGGTCCGCTCCAGACCCTCGCCCCGCTCCCGCGCATCGACCCCAGCTTCGAGGTCCTCGTCGTCGGCGAGCGCGCCGACGTCGTATCGACCGACGCCGTGGTCAAGCTCGCGCCGAGTCACACCTTCGCCGACGCCCCATCCCCGTGGGCGATCGTCGTCCCCGGCGGTGGGCGGCCCACACTCGCGGCGTGCGGGAACCAGCGGCTGATCGACTACGTCGTCACCGCGGCATCCAGCGCCGAGATCGTCGTGTCGGTGTGCACCGGCGCCCTGATCCTCGCCTCCGCCGGTCTGCTCGATGACCGGCCCGCCACCACCCACTGGGCGTAC
The DNA here is from genome assembly GCA_036274875.1 of Ilumatobacteraceae bacterium. Classification (GTDB taxonomy): domain Bacteria; phylum Actinomycetota; class Acidimicrobiia; order Acidimicrobiales; family Ilumatobacteraceae; genus JALOLG01. The sequence goes on along the minus strand of DASUEW010000148.1, from coordinate 299 downwards.
GTCGACATCCTCGAGAACCTCGGTGCGAAGTACCTCCACCAGCGCTGGGTCGAAGACGGCAAGTACTTGACGACCGCCGGAGTCTCAGCCGGCATCGACGGCGCCCTCTACCTCGCCTCCCGGCTCGTCGGCGAAGACGCCGCACAGCTCATCCGGCGCGGCATCGAGTACGAGCCACAGCCCCCCTTCGGACCGATCGACTGGGACCCGGCCATCGTCGAAGCCCTGCGACCAATCTGGCGTGACCCACTCCCCGACGTGCTCGCCGCCCATCCCTACCTGGCGCGGGACGCCCGCCT
>DASUEW010000147.1:0-2411 GCA_036274875.1 Ilumatobacteraceae bacterium | reverse complement strand
GAACGTCTGGAACAAGTTCCCCCGTGTGGTGCGTGACCTGACGATCGCGTGCGGCAAGCAGGCCCGCGTCGAGATGTTCGGCAAGAACACAGAGCTCGACAAGACCCTGCTCGAGGCGATCAAGGATCCGCTGACCCATCTCGTCCGCAACGCGATCGACCACGGCCTGGAGACGCCGGAGGCCCGCGAAGCGGTGGGCAAATCGCCCGAGGGCGTCATCGCGCTGCGGGCGTATCACGAGGGTGGTCAGGTCGTCATCGAGATCAGCGACGATGGCGCCGGCATGGATGCGGACGTGATCCGCGACAAGGCGGTGAAGAAGGGTCTGCTTTCAGCCGAGGAGGCCGCGGCCAGATCCGATCGCGACATCCTCAACGTCGTATTCCTGCCGGGGTTCTCCACCGCCGACCAGGTCAGCAACATCTCTGGCCGTGGCGTCGGGATGGACATCGTCAAGACCAACATCGAAAGCATCGGCGGATCGGCCGACGTGCAGACCGTGGTCGGCCAGGGCACGACGGTCAAGGTCAAGATCCCGCTGACGCTGGCGATCATCCCGGCCCTCCTCGTGACGTCCAGTGGCGATCGCTACGCGATTCCGCAGGTGAGCCTGGTGGAGCTCCTCCGGCTCGACGGCGACACCGTCACCAAGGGGATCGAGCGCATCCAGGGTGTCCCGTTCTACCGTCTTCGTGGTCGGCTGCTGCCGTTGGTGTTCATCGACACGGTGTTCGCGGACACGATGTTCGCGAACCGGCCGTCGGAGTCGTCGGAACGGCGGGAGGCGATCAACATCGTCGTCGTCCAGGCCGACGATCGTCAGTTCGGGCTCGTCGTCGACGAGATCGACGACACCGCCGAGATCGTCGTCAAGCCGCTCGGCAAGCTGCTCAAGAATGCGACCACGTTCGCGGGTGCGACGATCATGGGCGACGGCCGGGTTGCGCTGATCCTCGACGTGATGGGCATCGCCAACCATGTGGGTGTCGCCGGCGGACACCGGTCGGCCACCGAATCGGCCGAAACGGCGAGCGACCTCGACCAGCGCCGGCTGCTGCTGTTCGGTCTCGGCGACCGCCGGCTCGGGCTGCCGCTCGAAGCCGTTGCCCGGCTCGAGGAGTTCAGCAGCCGCGACATCGAGCAGTCGAGCTTTCAACCGGTGGTGCAGTACCGGGGAGAGATCATGCACCTCGTCCACGTCGGCGAACAGCTCGACATCCGCAGCGATCGTGAACCGGACCAGCCGATGCAGGTCGTCGTCTACACCGAGAATGGCATCTCCGTCGGGCTCGTCGTCGACCAGATCTTCGACATCGTCGAGCAGTCCTTTCAACTGAACTCGCTGGCCACCGCGCACGGAATTCAGGGCTCAGCCGAGATTCAGGGCGCCGTCATCGACGTGATCGATGTCCGCGGCGTGCTGGATCGGGCCGTGCCCGGGCTGATGATGGCCACCACTACCACGACGACTACGGCAGGGACCCTTGCCATCGATGTGACGGCAGCATGAGCACCGCCCTCGATCGCCGCTACTGCACGTTCCTCCTCGGCGGGCTCTACTTCGGGGTGCCGGTCACCAAGGTCCAAGAAGTGCTCCGCGCTCAGGAGCGGACCCGGATTCCCCTCGTGTCCGCCGTGATCGACGGGCTGATCAACCTGCGCGGCGAGATCGTCACCACACTCGATCTGCGCCGTCGTCTCGAGCTCCCCCCACGCGACGACAGCGCCGAAGCGATGAACGTCGTGATTCGCTCCGACGATGGAGTGGTCAGCCTGCTGGTGGACGAGATCCGCGACGTGCTCGACGTCGAGGATGCCGACTTCGAGCCGGTGCCACCGACGCTCTCCGGCCCGTGCCGCGATCTCGTGACTGCGATCTTCAAGCTCGACGACTCGTTGTTGCTGATCCTCGACACGGAACGCTTGCTCGAGATCCGGGACACGACTGACCAGCGCGAAGTTCACCACTCGTGATGATCGTGGGCGTGATGATCGTGGCTCGGCCATGACCGCGAAGAAGATCCAGATCCTGGTGGTCGACGACTCGGCCGTCGTCCGCCGGCTGCTGACGACGATCATCGCCGAGGACCCGGAGCTCGAGGTGATGGGCGTCGCCCACAACGGCAAGATCGCACTGCGGATGCTGGAAACCATGGAACCCGACCTCATCACGTTGGACATCGAGATGCCCGAGATGGATGGCCTCGAGGCGCTGCTGGAGATCCGCAAGCGGTTCCGGCGTCTGCCCGTGATCATGTTCAGCACGATGACCGAGCGGGGAGCCTCGGCCACGCTGGAGGCGCTCGCGAGCGGAGCCAGCGACTATGTGACCAAGCCCGCCAACGTCGGCAGCGTCACGGCCGCGATGGACGCGGTTCGCTCCCAGTTGATCCCCAAGATCAAGGCGTTCT
>DASUEW010000146.1:0-3271 GCA_036274875.1 Ilumatobacteraceae bacterium | reverse complement strand
GTGGCGACAAGGTGGCAGTTCGCTTCGCCGACACGATGGTGATGTCGACGTACCTGGCGGCGTTCGTCGTCGGTCCGCTCGAGGTCACCGACCCGGTCGACGTGGGAGGCATCCCGATGCGCGTCGTCCACGTGCCCGGCAAGGCGCACCTCACCGGGTTCGGGCTCGACGTCGGCGCCTTCTGCCTGCGCTGGTACCAGGACTACTACGGCATCCCGTATCCGAGCGACAAGGTCGACCTGCTGGCGCTGCCCGACTTCGCCGCCGGGGCGATGGAGAACCTCGGGTGCATCACGTTTCGCGAGAGCCTGCTGCTCGTCGATCCGGCGACCGCGACACAGCACGAGCAGGAGCTCGTCGCCGATGTCGTCGCCCACGAGCTCGCCCACATGTGGTTCGGTGACCTGGTCACGATGGGATGGTGGAACGGCATCTGGCTCAACGAGGCGTTCGCGACGTTCATGGAGATCGCCGCGTGCGACGCGTACCGGCCCGACTGGGAGCGCTGGACGACGTTCGGGCTCGAGCGCAGCGTCGCGTTCGAGACCGACGCCCTGGCGAGCACTCGCTCGGTCGAGTACGAGGTCAGGTCGCCCGCCGACTGCGAGGGCATGTTCGACGTCCTCACGTACCAGAAGGGCGGTGCGCTGCTGCGCATGCTCGAGCAGTACCTCGGGGCCGAGCGCTTCCGCCAGGGGGTCAGTCACTACCTGAGCACGCACGCGTACTCCAACACCGACACCAGCGACCTGTGGGACGCGATCGAGGTCACGAGCGGCGCGCCGGTCCGGCGCATCATGGACTCGTGGATCTGGCAACCGGGCTTCCCGCAGATCACCGCCGCCCTCGACGGCGACCAGCTCGTCCTGCGCCAGTCGCCGTTCACGTTCGACGCCGAGTCGGAGTCCCCCACGCTGTGGGCCGTACCGATCAGAGTGCGGCACGGGGATCACATCGACACGCTGCTCCTCGACGGGCCCGAGGCGCGCCTCACGCTCGCCGACCCGTCGGTCGTCGTCGTCGTGAACGCTGGTGGGCACGCGTTCTTCCGGGTCGCGTACGACGACGCGCTGCGAGCCCGGCTGACCGGTGATGCGCTCCAGTCGCTCGACACACTCGAGCGCTACAACCTCGTCGACGACGCCTGGAACGCTGTCATCGCCGGCCACCTTCGAGCGACCGACCTGCTGACGTTCCTCGAGGGGTTCGCCGAGGAACGCGAGTACGCCGTGTGGCAGGCCATCGTGATCAGCCTGCGTGGTCTCGGACGGCTCCTCGACGACGCTCCGTTCGCGCTGCTGCAGCAGCGCGTCGCTCGACTCGTCGCACCGGCGCTCGCCGTGCTCGGCGACCCCGCCGAGACCGAGAGCGACCTCGTCGGCAAGCTCCGCGGGCTGCTCACCGGCGCGCTCGCCGTGCTCGGCGACGACGCCGACACGCAGGCGCGGTGCCGCGAGCTGTACGACCGGTCCGAAGCGGAACCCGGTTCGGTCGATCCCGAGTTGGTGGCGGCCGCCACGAGCGTCGTCGCCGCGACCGGTGGCGAGGCCGAGTACGAGCGGATGCTCGCCCGCTTCCGCTCCGCATCGACACCGCAGGACCAGCTCCGCCACCTCTATGCGCTGGCGGAGTTCGACAGCGCCGAGCTGATCGACCGGACATGTGAGTTCGCCCTCAGCGGAGAGGTCAAGACGCAGAACGCACCCTTCCTCCTTCGCTCCTGCATCGCCAACCGCCGCCACGGGGCTCGCGCCTGGACGTTCGTCCGCAAGCACTGGGCCGACGTCAACGAGCGGTTTCCGTCGAACACGATCATCCGGATGGTCGACACCGTGAAGACGCTCAACCGTCCGACCGACGTCGCAGACATCCAGGCGTTCTTTTCCGAGCACCCGATCGAGCAGGCGTCCAAGACGCTCGAACAGATCCTCGAGCGCCAACGCGTCAACGCCGCCCTTCGCGAGCGCGAAGAGGACGCACTCGCCGCCGCTGTCGTGTGACGGGTGAACGGCGCGACGCGGTGAGCAGCGCCTACTCCACCCGCAGGGTCCGCCGCCACGACGAGCTCGTTGCCCTGCTCGAACTCCATGAGCCGCGATCGAGCCATGCACTCGGTGAGGTCCTCGATCGGGGCCTGCCGTCACGGTCGTGCCGGGCATGGATCGTCGAGGACACCGAACGACACCCGGCCGCGGCCGTGGTCCTCGTGCGGCCGACGTTCGACCGCTGGCACGCCATGGTGCTGCTGCTCGACCAGCGCGCGGCCGCCGACGTCGCGGCGATCGTCGATCGCAGCCCGGCGTGGAGCGTGACCGGCGTCGCGACCGACATCGCACCGGTGGTCCCGTTGCTACGACGCCGGAGCTTTGTCGACGTGCGCCCGTGGGTGGTCACGGCCTATCCGAACGACGTCACCGACGTGGCGGACGACTCCACGCGGCTCGCGAACCCGTCCGACCTCGATGCGCTCGTCGAGCTCTACTCGACGTTCGAGTTCGTCGCCGGCCTGACAGCGTGGCAGCTGCGATCGATGCTGCGCCACATGCTCGACCGGCACTACATCATCGTCGTCGAGCAGCCCGGAGGCGAGGGCGTTCTCGTCGGCGCGCTGGCAGTCATGACGCGAACCCGTCGATACGGCACGCTCGGTCTCCTCACCGTGGTCCCGGAACACCGTGGTGCTGGCTGGTCGTGGGCACTCGTCGCGCGCGCTCAGGCGATCGGCAACGCACTCGGGCTGGCCGGCATCGCGGCCTTGGCCGGATCGAACCCGATGGACCTCGAGGACCACCTGGGCGACGATGCGTACGTCGCGGTCCACCTCGTGGCGCCCCGGCGGTTCCGCGGGCAGGGCCGGCTGCGCGACCTCTACGGTCGGGTGCAGCCGCTCCACCCCAGAGAACCGATCTGGTTTCGCGAACCGGGCGAGCCGACGCGGATCGGCGATTGAATCCCGGACGCGACAGAAGCGGCAGCCGTCGAGGCCACCGCTTCCGCCTCGTTGTCGCCGAGATGGACTCAGCTCATCGAGCCGTGGCCACCGCCGTGACGGTGCCTACCCCAACCGGGGTCGAGCGCAGCCTCTACGGTTTGCCTGGATTCCACTGCTGGTCGTTCGTACTTCATTGCGTTTCCTTCCCGCCGCGGTTGCCGCTCGTTCGTTGACCGCACCGACACTTTAGTCACGTACCAGCTCGGAATCCCCGATTTACGACCACGAAACGGTGTCGATCTGTTCAGATACCGTAACGACGCCGCAATCTCGACACAC
>DASUEW010000145.1:0-6713 GCA_036274875.1 Ilumatobacteraceae bacterium | reverse complement strand
GGTCACGACGAGCGCGAGCAGACGCTCAACCAGTTGTTGTCCGAGATGGACGGCTTCGAGACGTCCGAGGGCATCGTGATCATGGCCGCCACCAACCGGCCCGACATCCTCGATCCGGCGTTGCTGCGGCCCGGGCGTTTCGACCGCCAGATCGTCGTGCCGTTGCCCGAGTACGAGGAGCGGCTGGCGATCCTCGAGGTGCACAGCCGCGACAAGCGGATGGGCAAGGACGTCGACCTGCAGACGATGGCGCGGGCAACACCGGGCATGTCGGGCGCTGACCTCGCCAACCTCGTCAACGAGGCGGCGTTGATCGCCGTGCGCCGCAACTCGAAGGAGATCGGGCGCATCGACTTCGAGAACGCACGCGATCGCGTCGTGCTCGGCGCGCAACGCGAATCGATGCTGCTGAACGCCGAGGAGAAGCGGGCGACCGCCTACCACGAGGGTGGTCACGCCCTGCTGGCGACGATGCTCCCGCACGGTGACCCGCTGCACAAGGTCACGATCCTGCCCCGCGGCATGGCACTCGGCGTCACGTGGAGCCTCCCCCAGGAGCGGCACACCTATTCGAAGGAGTACTTCGAGGACACGATCTGCAAGGCGATGGGTGGACGGGTCGCCGAGATGCTCGTGTTCGGGAACCTCAACAGCGGAGCGGCCAACGACCTCGAGCAGTCGACCGGCATCGCCCGCCGGATGGTGCGCGAGTGGGGGATGAGCGAGCGCGTCGGCCCGATGGCATGGTCGAGCCAGCAACAGGTGTTCCTCGGTGACGACCTGCTGTCGAGTGGCCGCGAGTACAGCGACGACACCGCCAAGCTGCTCGACGAGGAGATCGCCCGGATCCTCACCGAGCAGGAGTCACGGGCCCGCGAACTGATCTCCAAACATCGCCGCGGGCTGGAGTTGATCGCCGAGGCGTTGCTCGAGCACGAGACCATCGACGGCCCGACCGTCGCCGGCTTGATCCAGCAGGGCATGACCGAGACGGGCGAGTTCGACACCGTCAAGATGAACGTCGCCGGCACGCCCGACTGAATCTGAGTCGGCTCACCGCATCTGATCGAGCCGGCTCACCGTGTTTGATTGAGTCGGCTCACCATGTTTGATTGAGTCGGCTCACCCAACGTCGGCGCACCGTTCGTCTGGTCGCCGACTCGTCCGGCGAGCGTGGGACTCCGTAGTCAGTCACTCGGCGCGCGCTGCGGCGACGGCGGCCCACAGGTCGGTGGCGGTGACCGGGCCGAGAAACCCTGCCCGCACCACGCCGTCGGCATCGGCGAGCACCAGCGCGGGCACCGCCTCGACCGCATACCGCGCGTGGAGATCGGGCCGCTGCTGGAACGCGACTTCGATCACCGCCACGTCGGCCGCCGACAGCACGACCGCCTTGCTGACGACGTCGGCGCACGACGCACACGTCGCCGAGGTGAAGACGGCGACCAACCACGGCGATTCGGGTCGGTCGAAGTCGTTCCGATCGAGCTGCACAGGCAGCTCGAACGCGCCCTGCGTCGGTGGGTCAGCGGCCCGGCGGCGACGCACGATCGATGCGACGGCGGAGGCGACGGCGACGATCGCGACGGCGACGACGAGACGAACCATGCGCTCCGAGTTCTACCAGCGATCGCCAGCGTCGAACGCTCGCCGCACGAGCCGGCGACCAGACGTTGTGGGCTGCAGAACCTTGCGGTGTCGAAAACCGTGGCAGCCCAGAAACGGGGAGCGTTCGTCGGACGAGCCGGCGACCAGACGATCATGTAGCCGAACGTTGGGTGAGCCGGCTCAATTAGATAAGGGCAGGGCCCAGCTGCCCGACCGACCGAGGCCTTCACCGGCCGGGAGCGAGCGCTCGACCATGATCCTCGTCGTCGAACGCACGACGAGCTGGCGGTCGAGGGCGGCGGCGTCGGTGAGGTCGATCGTGATCAGTCCGGCAGGAGCCAATGTGACCGCCTCCAGGCCCGGGATCGCGACCGGACCGTTGGCGCCGACGGCCTCGACGGTGACCGTGCCGTCCGCGTTGTCGACGTTGTACACGACGACCGCGTCCTCGGTCGGCACGCTCGGGCCGCTGGCCATCGTCCACGTGCTCGCCACGTAGCCGTCCTCCGCCCGCGGCACGGCACCGAGCACGACCGACGTCGACGGCTGCCCTTCGACGATTCTCGTGAGCGCCCGCTCGACGACGATCGACGGTTCCGCCAACGTGGCGAACACGGCGGCGTGGGGGCCTTCGCCGAGACCGGTCGCCTCACCGGGATCGAACGTGACGACCTGTCGGGCGGGCACGATGATCGGATCCACGCCGACGAACTCCGCGGCGAGGAACACCACGTCGACCGACACGTCGTCGCCGGTCGGGTTGAACAGGCTGTAGCGCTCGTCGATCCCGCTGCCCTTCTCACCGGCGGCGAACCACCACTGATCCCGCAAGGCTGAAGCGCCGAGCGACATCGTGAAGCCGAGTCGACCGCCTGACGTGAAGTGCTGGAGGCGACCCACGATCAACTGACCTCGCGTCGATTCGACCTTGACGGCGAGTACCTCCTCGCCCTGGGCGCCTTCGCCCGCTACGCCGAGATCGATGATCTTCACGCTGTGCCCATCGATCGGGTAGCCCTGGTACCTCGAAGGGGTGCGTGACCCGTCGACGGTGGCGAAGCCGACGTCGACGATCACGGCGTCGTCGTACGGGTTCGTCAGCACGATCTGGTTCCGGCTGTCGCCGACCGTGAAGCCGTCGGCGAGGTACCAGTTGGCGGACGTCGAGTTGGCGCACGGCGATACTGCGATGCCCGCCGGGTGGAACGCTCGCTGTTCCACGATCGCCCCGCCGCCGTCGACCTCGACGACGGCGCTGACGATCTGTCCGGTGAGCGCGGCATCGACGTCGACCAGCGTCCTGTCGTGCGGCGCGACGGTCACGACCAGTTTCACGGTCGCCTGCTCGTCGTTCAACAACATCACGTCGGCACTGATCTCCGTGCTGCCGGCGTTGGCGAGCACGAGCTCACCACCGACTCCGTCCTCCCCCGTCGCGGGGACACCGGGACAGAACCACGTCTGTGTGAGCCCGCCCGCCGGCGGCGCGAACGGCATCCACTCGGCGCGAACGGACGAGAACAGCGGTGCCACCGTGGTCGGTGTGGTGCGCGCTGTGATCACGATCGCGGCGAAGCCGACGACGGTCAGGAGCAACGCGGGGAGGCGACGGGTCACGTGGGTCCCGCCAGCTCGTCGAGCGATCGTCCCAGCTCGGCGTCGTCGTCGACGGAACCGACCGGCACTGGCGATCCGGTGTCGATCGACTCGGTGGCGCCAGCCTCTGGCTCGACTCCTGGCTCGACTCCGGGGGACCAGGCGATGCCGCTGCCCAGCACCTCGCCCGCGATGCGTGTCGAACCACTCGGCGCCGGCAGCTCGTCGAGATCGATGAGCGTCTCATCGGTCAGCAGCTCGCCACGTCGACGGCCGAACGGCGAACGGGCCCGGCTGGCGACGACGAAGACCGCCAACCACAACCCAGCCTGGAGGACGAGCCACAGCACCCTCGACGTCGGCTCGCGGTAGCCGAGCGTCGCCACGGTCGGCGAAGTGACGTCGAACGCGGTGGTGGCACCGAATGCCGGCCGCGGCTCGATCTCGGTGTCACCGGTACGAAGCCGGATGCGGTCGTCGAATGGCGCCGCGACGTGGACCACTCCGGCGGTGACGTCCGCCGTCGCACCGTCGCCCGGATCACTGCCGACGAACAGCGGTGTGTGTTCGCCGAGATCGGCGCGCACGAGCACATCGTCGCCAGCGAGACGGCTGGCGTCTGCCGTGGCGCCGGTGAGCTGGGCCGTCACAGGGATCCAGGGCCCGATGGTGAACACTCGGATGGTCGGCGGACCGTACGTCGCGCTGATGTCGAGTTGCTCGCTCAGCGCCTCGATCAGGCCAACGGGGACGGCGACCGGGTCGTCGGCGGTCGACTGGGCGCCGTCGATCTCGGGCAGCACGATGTAGCGGATCCCGGTCGGTGCGAACAGTGCGCCGGCACGGAGCGTCGAGCCGTCGGCGATGCGGTCGAGGGCATCGATGACGATGTGGTCGGCGTCGGAGCGCGGGGGCGCCCATCGGTCGGTGAACTCGAGTGGGCCGTCGTCGAGCACTGCGAACGCGATCCCGTCGCGGTACGCCTGACCCGGCACGGGCAAGACCCTCGGATCGCCGAGGTACAGCACCCGGTAGTCGCCGTCCGGCGGGTCGAGTGGGAGCTGAGCGCCCAGCAGGGCCGGGAGCGGCGTTCGCGGGGCATCCCACGCGCCGTCACCGATCGACGTGATGGCCGGGACGATGCCGATCGCGATCGCCGCGTTGCCCAACAACGCCACTGGTTGGCGCCAACCGAACCCGCGTCCGCGCACGTCATCACCGAGCGCGCCCGTCACCGACGCGCATGCGAGCGCGACGCCGAGCGCGACCGGCACGAGTGTCATCCCCTTCTCGGGAGCATCGAACGGCAGCGCGTCACGATCGGCGAGCACCGTCAACGCGCCGAACACCAAGACGAGCGCGGCGGCGCGAACTGCCCACGTCAGACGCCACGCTCGGCTGATCGCGACGGCGACGACAACGGGGACATACAGGGCGACCGCGAGAACCGCGAAGTCGCGCCCGTCGAGCGCGAGCGACGCGAGGTCGACGAGGCCGTCGCCGTGAGGTCCCTGGACCGGCGGCCCGACCAGCGCGGACCACGACCACGTCGTCGACCACGGCAGGTTGAGCGCGGCGGCGACGACGGTGGCGACCACGGTCGTCGCGGCCAACCAGGCGGATGTTCGAACGGATCCGCCGGCGATGAGTGTCGCCCCGCTCAGGACCAGGCCGACGAAGAGCCACAGCACGACGGTCACCGGTGCGAACGCGGCGGTCAGAGCGAGCACCAGCGATGAGAGCGCCATGTAACGCAAGCGGTCGCGCCGGGGGCTGGGGCCGATCCCGTCGGTCAGGTCGTCCTCAGCCGTATCGGGGTCGGCCGTGCCGATCCCGACCGCCCGTCGGAGCAGGTACACCATCCACGGGAGCGCGGCGTACCAGACCAGCACCGACCACCGGCCGGTCGCGAGCATCCCCGGCACGAGCGGCGTCGCGACGTAGACGACCATCGCTGCGATCCGGGAGCGGTTCGCCGGGAAGACCGCCGCCAGCCGCCATACCCCGGCCGTTCCTACGACGAGCAACCCGACGACACTGAGCGTCATCGCCAGACTCATGCGGAAGAACGCCAAGCCGCTGAGCACGGCGAGCGCCAGCCAACCCGTTGGCACCGGCGACGTGAGGCCGAACGAGCGCGGGTCCCACGCCGAGGCGTAGCGGCCCGCCAGCTCGGCTGGGCTTTCGGGAAACGTCAGGAACTCGCCGACCGTCGGCACACCGCGGTCGAAGTAGGTGCGGCTGCCGATCGCGATCGCGACGAGCACCACGAACCACGTGAGCAGCGGCCCGAACGACGTCTCGCGCCAGCGGCGCACGGTCATGCCCGCTCGGACGTAGGTGGTGGTCTCACGGCCACGTAGGTACGACGCGATGCGCGCGCTGCCCCGCACCTGGAGGCCCAAGACCTCCCGTTCGGGAACCGTCCGCTGGGCCCGGATCGCGCGGCGCCGAGCGACCAATGAGAACGACCGTGGGATGAGACCGAACAGCGCCCGCAACGACGAAAGGGCCTCACCGAAACGTCCGGTGAACAGGCCGACGACGAGTTCGACGACGGTCAGCAGCACGATCTGGACCGATCGACCGACGAGGCGGGAGCCGCCGGTCAGCGTCGCTACGACCCGCATCCGGTGCCGGGCCCGCAACCGTCGGTGATTCAGATCCGGGCGCCGCTCCTCGAGCCCCTCGAGGTGCCGGACGCGGGCATCGGGTGCGATCACGACCCGAGCGCCGTGCAAGTGTGCCCGCCAACACAGGTCGACGTCGTCGCCGTGGAAGCTGACCGCCGGATCGAAGCCGCGGAGCTCTCGCAACAGGTCGGCACGCACGAGGATGCACGCCGATGGCAACACGAACACGTCACGAACGGCGTCGTGCTGCTCCTGGTCGACCTCGCCGGGTTCGACGATCGGGTCGACCTCGCCGAAACGGTCGAGGCCGAGCCCGACGTGTTGCAGCCGGCGCGGTTCGTCCCACTCGACGAGCTTGGGACCGACCATCCCCGCGTTCGAGCGGTACAACTCGGTGACCATCGTGCGCACGGCGTCCGGCGCCGGTGCGATGTCGTCGTGGCAGATCAGGAAGAACCCGTTGTCACCTTCGACCAGTCGCAGCACCTCGTTGGCAGCCGGGCCGAACCCCGGGTTGCCGGCGATCGCGCGAATGAAAGCGGCGGGCAGGAACGAGCGGATCCGGGTCGTGACGGCATCGAGGAGCTCCGGGTGGGGGTCGCCGACGACCAGGAACAAGAAGCGCATGTTGGGATAGTCCTGGCCGGCGAGTGCGGCCAGGGTCTCGTCGAACCACGACCCGGGGTCGTGCACAACGACGACGGAGACCACCGACGGCGCCTTGTATGGGTCGGCTTCCACGATTGATCGAGGCTAGCGGTGCCCCGTCAGCGGGCGTGGGCATGGCGGTCCATCGCCGTTCTGTCTGCTTCAGGTGAAGCCACGGGCCGGATGAAGCAGACAGTTCCGGTGTTCGGCGCTTGCAATTGCAAGCAG
>DASUEW010000144.1:0-4798 GCA_036274875.1 Ilumatobacteraceae bacterium | reverse complement strand
CGAAGCTGTTGCCGCGCTCTGACGTTCTGGGCTGCCACACAAAGCGGCACCCGCGGGATTCAACAGCCCAGAACGGTCGAGATCGTTCGGATCCGCGCGCCGAGCGCCTACTCGAAGCTGTCGCCGCGCTCTGACGTTCTGGGCTGCCACACAAAGCGGCACCCGCGGGATTCAACAGCCCAGAACGGATCGAGACCGATCGGATCCTCGCGCGCCGATAGCGTCGGGGTCCGTGACCAGCCTCGTCGAACGCCTCGGGCACGCGCCCGACGCCAAGCTCGTGATCATCTCGTGCGACGACCTCGGCTCGTGTCATGCCGCGAACATCGGCGTCTACCAGGCGATCCGCGACGGCATCGCGACGTGCACATCGATCATGGTGCCGGCGCCGTGGGCCCAGCACGCGGCCGACAACGCACAGCCGACCGACGACATCGGCGTGCACCTCACGCTCAACGCCGAGCACGCCGCGTACCGCTGGGGCCCCATCACGCACGCACCGTCACTGCTCTCCGGCGAAGGTGGGTTCCCGCGCAACCCGGCCGACCTCTGGGAGCACGCCGATCCGGCCGAGGTGCTGCGCGAGCTGCGCGCCCAGATCGAGCGCACGATCGCGTGGGGCATCGATCCGACCCACCTCGCCCCGCACCTCACGGCGATCACGTTGCGCCCCGAGTTCTTCGACGTGTACCTCGAGCTGGCGTGTGAGTTCCGGCTCCCGATCCGGCTCCCCTCGACCGTGACCGCCGAGGAAGCGGGGTTCCCGTTCCGCAAGCTCGCCGCCGACGAGGGCGTGGTGTTCCCCGACCACTTCGACCACGACTGGAGAGCCGGATCGCGTGCTCGCGCCTACGCCGCGGTCGCCAACTTGGAACCGGGGGTGACGGAGATTCACGTGCAGCCCGTCATCGACACGCCCGAGGTACACGCGCTGTCCCCGACGGCGCACGAGTGGGTCGATGATCTCGCGTTGGTGACCGACGACGAACGCCTGCCGGCCCTGCTCGCCGAGCAGGGTGCGACGCTGATCGGGTACCGGGCGCTCAGGGACGCGATGCGAGCTGGCTGAGACGGGTTGTCGCGTCGCCCGACTTCAGCAGTTCGAGCAACTGGCCGGTGTGGCCGGACGCCTTGACGCGACCGCGCATGTACTCGACCGTCGCGTCGAATCCCTCCGAGCTCGCCACGTCGAGCGGCACGGTGAACACCACGTCGGCGCCGTCGGGCCCATCGACCCGCTCGTCCTTCTTGCCGACGACGACCCGGTACTGCACACTCACGTCGATCTCACCGTCATCGTCTACCCCAGCACCTCTCACATGAACGCCGGGGCCGAGATGCCGGCGAACAGGTCGCGCTCACCGTCGTCCTCCGGGATCGGACCGACGAACGACCGGGCGAGGATCCAGTCCTCCCAGGCGTAGGTCTCGACGAGCTCCTGGTCGGTGAGCCCGAACCAGAACCCGGCGTTGGGATCGACCTGCGTGGCATGCGCGAGCAGCGCACCGGTACGGGCCCAGAAGAACTCGGACACGTCGATCTTGGTGGTGATGCGGTGGTCGACGTCGGGGCGCTTGAACCAGTCGTCGTCGAAGGGCGATTCACCGCGCAACCGGAGGAGAGCCTCGTGGACCGCGATCATGCGTGCCCGCGACCATGCCGAGTAGTACAGCTTCGACGGCTGGAACGGCTCGCCCGCCTCGGGATACCACTCGGCGTCGCCGGCGCGTTCGAACGCCAACACCGAGATGTCGTGGACCCGCAGATGGTCGGGATGCGGATACCCGCGCTGGTCGTCGCCGTAGGTGATCAAAACCTGCGGCCTGGTGCGGCGGATGATCGCCACGAGACGTCCGGTCGCCTCGTCGATGTCGGCCTGATGGAAGGAATCGGGATGATGGTTCGCATCGGAGTCCGGCATCCCCGAGTCGCGGTAGCCCAGCATCACGACTTCGTCGAAGCCGATGACGGCCGCCGACGCGGCCAGCTCGGCAGCACGCATCGAGGCGACCTTCGCCTTCTCGTCCTCGGGGGTCAACCCGTGCAGCGCCTGACCTTCCTCGCGAAGTGCGGGGTTCTGCAGCTCGCCCTCCTCCCCACCGGTGCAGCACACCAACACCGCGTGGACTCCTGCGGCGTGATACTTGGCGACCGTCGGCGCCCCCTTCGACGCCTCGTCGTCGGGATGAGCGTGTACGGACAGCAATGTGAGGCGCTCGGACACCGGGCTGAGGCTATCGGTACGCTCCTCGACGATGCGTAGGCCCTCCCCATTCGTCACGTGCGCGGCCGTCCTCCTCGGGATCGGCGCCACGTCGGTCATCGCGGCCTGCGACACCGGCGACGGCCGCGAGCTGAATCCGCCCGTGCTCCCGCCGCCGACGTCGACGATCACGCCGGCGATCGACTCCGTACCGAACGCCGACGCGGCGGCCGCGACGCTACCGGTCCAACCGTTCGCGCTGGTGGCGTCGTGGCAGACCGGCGCCGAGATCCCGTCGCTCAACACGTGTGATGGCGACGACATCTCCCCGGCGTTGAGCTGGACCGGCGTGCCGGACAACACCGTCGAGCTGGCGTTGGTGGTGACCGACGACGATGCCGGCGGTCTCTTCCACTGGGTCGTGACCAGCTTCGACCCGGCGTTGGGTTCGATGCTCGAGGGCCAGGCCCCCCAGGGTGCGCTGCAATGGCCGAACTCGTTCGGGGCACGGGCGTGGACCGGTCCCTGCCCGCCGCCCGGGACGTCACACACCTATCGATTCGTGCTGCACGCTCTCAACCAGCGCGTCGACGAGGTTGCCGTCGACACTCCAGTCGACGAGCTGCTCGACGTCATCAACGCGTTCACGCAGGGGTCGACAACGATCACCGGGACGTATACGCGTTGATTCGATGCGGCCGCCGAAGCGCCTCTGAACGACGCGGCCGCCGAAGCGCCTGGCGGCGCCGGCGTGCCGAACCGGGTGTCCGCCTCTGAACGACGCGTTCGACAACCCGTCGTGAGCGGGACGCGGGACGCCTCCGGCGAGACCCTTCAGCTGTTGACGGACAGCGCGTCGAGGTGCTCGGCGAACTTCTCCAAGGCGGCCGCACGACGCGTCGGGACGTGCTCGGTGGGCGGGTCGGCGGCCCGGTAGCGCTTCAGGACCTGGCGGGCGACGGTGACCTTGTGGACCTCGTCGGGACCGTCGTAGATCCGTGCCGCACGCGCCGCGCGGTACATGCTCTCGAGCGGCAGGTCGGTGGTGTAGCCGAGGCTGCCGTGGATCTGGATCGCCCGGTCGATCACGTTGTAGAGCACCTTGGCGCCCCAGAACTTGATCACACCGATCTCGATGCGGGCATCGCTGTAGTGGCCGCCCGACGCGTGGAGCTGGTCCATCCGCCACGCCGCGTGGAGCGTGAGCAGGCGGGCCGCCTGGCGTTCGGCGTAGCTCTCGGCCACCCAGTCCTGGATCATCTGTTTCTCGGCGAGCAGCGAGCCGTGGGTGTATCTCGACAGCGCACGTTCGCAGAGCATGTCGAACGCGCGGCGCGATTGCCCGAGCCACCGCATCGCGTGGTGGATCCGGCCCGGCCCGAGCCGCTTCTGGGCGAGCGCGAAGCCCTGCCCGATCCCGTCTGCGCCGCCGACGATGTTGTCGAACGGGATGCGCACGTTGTCGTAGATCACCTCGGCATGGCCGCCCGGTTCCCCCGTGCGATGGTCGGGCTCGCCCATCGTCGGCACGTCGCGCAGGATGTTCACGCCCGGTGTGTCGGTCGGCACGATGAACATCGAGAACGACTTGTACGCGGCGGTCTCCTGGTCGCCGGTCCGCGCCATCACCACCAGGAAGTCGCTGACCGACGCGTTCGACGAGAACCACTTGTGCCCGTTGATCAACCACTCGTCGCCGTCACGCGTCGCCGTGGTCTTCAGCAGCGTCGGATCGGCACCGGCAGTCGGTTCCGTCATCGAGAAGCACGAGCGGAGCTTGCCGTCGAGGAGCGGCTGCATCCAGCGCTCCTTCTGATCCTCGGTCCCGCCGACCGCGATCAGCTCGGCGTTGCCGGAATCGGGCGCCTGGTTGCCGAAGATCCCGGGCGCGTACACGCATTGTCCGAGGATCTCGTGCATCAGCCCGAGCTTCACCTGCCCGAACCCGAGCCCGCCCATCTCCGGTGGCAGGTGGGCGGCCCACAGACCCTGCTTGCGGACCTCGTCCTTCAGCGGGTCGGTGATCCGCCGCAGGGTTTCGCGGCCCTCCGGACTACGCCACTCCTCGGCGAGCGTCTCGAGCGGGATGATCTCGTCCCTGACGAACGACTCCATCCAGTCGAGCTTCGCCTGGAACTCGGGTTCGGTTTCGAAATCCCATGCCATTCGACCGACTGTACGAGCATCGCGGTGGTCGGTCCCCACCCGGGAGCGACGTACGGCACGTGCCTCGTCGTTGCGCTTCGGACTGAATACCCTTGCGCCAGCCATGTCGATGCTCCCACCACCACCTTCAGGGCCTCCGTCCAGCCACGCCGACCTCGAGACGAACCAACCGGGCATGTGCTTCCGCCATCCCCGGCGCGAGGCGGGCCGGCGGTGCACGCGCTGCGGCCGGTGGGCGTGCACGGAATGTCTGGTGCAGGCGAACGTCGGCAGCCACTGCGTCGAATGCGCCAAGGCCGCCAAACCCGATGTGAAGACCCGCGCCAAGTATTGGAGCGCCCGCCAGATGACGCTGGTCACGTTCACGTTCATGGCATTGAACGGGCTGGCCTTCTTGTACGTGACGTCGGTCGATCCCGAGAGCCTCAT
>DASUEW010000143.1:0-2388 GCA_036274875.1 Ilumatobacteraceae bacterium | reverse complement strand
ATCGGGGAAGGTGTGATGTCGATCGAGGTCGTCCGACGCATCTATGACGCCTTCGCTCGCGGCGACCTCGATGCGGTGATGGACGAATGCGCCGCAGACGTTGTCGTCGCCCAGGACCCTGCGCTCCCGTGGGGCGGGCGCTACGTCGGGCGCGACGGCATCGCCGAGTTCGCGTCGAAGCTCGTGGCCACGATCGACTCGGCGGTCTCCACCGAGCAACTGTTCCAGGCCGGCGACCACGTGGTGCAGCAGGGTCGTACGAAGGGCACGGTGCGCCACAACGGCGCCGCGTTCGACATCGCCGAGTGCCACGTGTGGACGTTGCGCGACGATGTCGTGGTGAACGCCGACTTCTACATCGACTCCCAGGCCATGCTCACAGTGATCGAACAATGAGCCTGCCCACCACCGCGACGGCAACGATCGAGATCGACGCCCCACCGGCGTTCGTCTACGACCTCGTCACCGACGTCACCCGAATGGGCGAATGGAGCCCCGAATGCGTCCGGTGTGACTGGCTCGGCGAACCTGGCAAGGTCGACTCGACCTTCCGCGGTCGCAACCGAAGCGGCCTCGCTCGGTGGTCGACGGTTGCCAAGGTGCTCGTCGCCGATCGGCCCCGTGAGTTCACGTTCGCGACGCAATACCGCGGCGAGGTCGCGACGCGCTGGAGCTACACGTTCGACGGCGACGACACGACGACAGTCACCGAAACGTTCGAGGCCGTGAGGACGCCATACCTGATCGGACTCGCCGAGCGATGGTTCATCCGCGGTCGGCAAGCACAACTCGAAGCGGGCATGGCAAAGACCCTCGCGGCGATCAAAGCAGTGGCCGAACGGGAGCACAGCAAGCCGTAAGGGTCCGACTCCCCGTGCGGGTTCGTATCCTCGCCCTTGTTACTCCACGACGGCGTTGGGGTCGCCGGCGCCCATGGCGGACCGGTTCGCTCCCACATCCAGGCAGACTCGATCCATGTCCGAACCGGGTCCTCGCCGTCGCGCCCACTGGGTGGTGCGCGCGGGTGAGGACAATCGGCTCGTCGACGAGTTCATCGACTCGGGTGTCACCGGGGTCGGCTACTTCACGATTCCAGACGGCACTGACCTCACCTACACGGCAGTCCGCCGGCTGCTCGTGTCGGAGGCGACGAGCGAAGCGCTCGATCTGCACACGTCGATGTTCATCGAGTTCGTCAAGGAGATCTCGATCGGCCACATCGTCTTGATGCCGGACACGCCGCGCCGCGACATGGTCGTCGGCGTCGTGACCGGGCCGTACGAGTTCCATCCCGATCTCCCGCCCGAGCGGTACCGCCACCGGCGGACGGTCGAATGGTCCGGTCGTGTGCCGCTCGGAGATCTGCCGGCCGGGGCCGACAAGCTCTACCGGCAACGCACCACGCTGACGCGTGCTTCGATCCCCGGTCTCGAGGAGTTCACCGATCGGGTCCGGGCCGGCGAGATCGGCCGTCCCGCAACCGCGAGGACCCGCGCTGCCGCTCCTCGCCGGTCGAGAACCGCTGCACCGCGCAAGCCGGTGCCGGTCGTGCGGGAGCGTCTGTGTCCCGGGTGCGGGATGATCAAGCACGTCGAACAGTTCGGCCCGGAAGGCGTCTGCGTCGACTGCGCCTGATCACGACCGGACTACAACGTCCAGCCGGTAGATCGCTACGTTCCGTAAGTGGGTTCGGGCTCAGGCGGCTCGGGCCACGGTCCGAGCGAGGATCCCGAGGGTGGCACGCAGTGCACCTTCGGACAGGACCGGGAAGATCCCAGCTTCCTTCCAGGTCGGGTCGATGCTCGACCAGTCGTAGTAGGACGTGACGAGCGTGCCGTCTTCGACGGGCTCGAGCGTGTAGCCGTAGACGTGGCCGATCGGCGGGCGGACCACGCCGACGATCGTCCACGCGATCTCGCGGTCGGGTACGAACGTCTTGATCGTGACGGTCACGTCGTAGAGGCCCAACGGGTAGTCGTTCAACGCCTCGCGGTCCATGTGCACGACGAAGCTGTCGCCGACCGCAGTGACGGGCTCACCCGTCGCCGACTGGAGCATCCCGGAGCTGTCGATCGCCACATGACCCTGCGGGTCACACAGCACCCGGAAGATCGTCGCCGGGTCCGCCCCGATCGTCCGCTGGACCTCCAACCGCTCGCTCGTCATTGGCGCATCCTGCCATCGGGTCGTCGGCGGTGAAGCACTCGGGTCCGCGCCGACATCAGCCTGCCTGGCCCGACGGGGCGCGTGCTACGATCGACGCACATGGATCAGGTGCCGATACGCGAGTTGCAGCAGCATGCATCAGCGGTGCTCCGACGCGTCAGGCGTGGCGAGACCGTCGGCATCACCGATCGAGGCACACTCATTGCCGTATTGACCCCGCCA
>DASUEW010000142.1:0-4239 GCA_036274875.1 Ilumatobacteraceae bacterium | reverse complement strand
GCGGTATTGCCGGCCGTGACGTTGAGGATCACGGCGGTGGCGTTGGCAGGAATTCCCGCTTCGCCGCGAACTGGGATCTTCACGACCTCACCGGTGCCGAGGAGTCCACCGTGGACGCGTAGTGCGGACCGGCTGTCGACGAGGCGCACCGGCGTGATCGTGGTCACCTGGCCCCCGCCCGTCGGGGCGAAGCTGCCCATGACATCGACGATGAGGTCGGTCGACGACTCGGCGGCGTACAACGAGATCGATCCGTTGGAGCCGACCCGTACCACAGCCAGGTTGGCGCGGACATCGCCCGCTCGGTAATTGAGGTTCGATGCCGTCGGCAACGGCGTGCCGGCGGGGAACACGGTCGCGAAGCCCGAGCCTGTGACGTTGGCCGCCGTCACGTTGACCACGACGGACGTGGCGGTCGTCGGCACGCCGCCGACGCCAGCGACCTTCAACGTGCGCGTCTCGAACGCCGCGAACGGCCGCGTCGGACCGCCGATCGCGTTGCGCGTGTCGAGGAGACGCGAGGGTGTGACGGCACGGAACCCGTCGCCGCCGAGGTTGGCACCGCCGGTCCCGAACCAACCCGCCAGGTCGGCGATCACGTTGGTCGGGCCCGCCCAGTTGTACAAGCGGATCTTGCCGCCGGCACCGACCCGCGCGAGCACGAGGTTCGGCACGGTCTGGCTCGTCGTGACGTTGAGGTTCGACGAGGCGGGTTCGCCCGATATCAGGGTCGCCTGATCGTCATAGATCGACATGCCCCCACAGCAGGCTTGCGGTTTGGGGGTGACCGACAGGTAGCCGTCGGCAGGTGCGTCGACGGCCGTGATGTTGAGCAACACGGCGGAGACGCCGGACTCGGGGATTCCCGCCAGTCCCGTGACCTTCAACTCGTGGTTGGCGATCTCATCGCGCCGCGTCAGTGGGTCAGGCGATGACTCCCGGCCACCGCCGCTGCGAACCGGTCCGTTCGTGATCCCTACCCCGAATCGGGTGTCGAGGATCCGCGTCGGCGCAGTGGCGTGGAACGTCCCGGTCGCGGTGAGCGGTCCGCCGGCGCTGTACTCGCACGTGTTGAGGCCGAAGCAGATCGCGTCGAGGTCGATCGTGGGCACCGTCCCGGCCGTGATCTCCACTATCGCCGACACCTTGTTGCCCGTCACGCGATCCTCGACGAAGAACACGTACTGGCCGGCCCAGCCGACGCCAGCCGTCCACCTCGCGCCGATGCTCGCCGACGATCCGAACGCGCCGTATGCGACGACTCCATTGTTCTGCAGCGAGGGGAACACGTCGGGGTATCCCCGCTCGGTCTGGAACGCATCGACGTGGACGCGGCCCTCGGTGATCGGGGTCGAGGAGAGGATGTCACCTCGAAGGGCGAACGCTCCGTTCTGCCCGTCCACGGGCATCGTGATCGTTCCGAGGTTCCCGCCCCGCAGGCCGGTCTCGAAGTGCACCCCGCCGACGTCTCCCCAAAATGCCGTGGCGTGCTGACCGCACGCGCGGCCGGGATACATCTCGAAGCGCACGCTCGTCAACGAGCCGCCGGCGCGTGTGTCGGGCACCGTCTGCGTACCGACGAGGTTGCCGTTGGTGTCCCATCCGCTATCGCAGGTAGAAACGTCGTACTCGCCACCACCACCACCGTTGGTGTAGATGGCGTCGATTCCGATCGCCCCGTCGCCCGGCGACACGACGTTCATGGTGAACGTCGCGGCGGCAGCCGGTGACGGCATGACGCCCACGACGACCGATGTGAGCCCGAGCGCGACAGCAGTGAGCAGGGCGGGGCGACGAAACATGTGACAGATCCTCCAGGACGACGTCAGATGGCGCCCATCCACCCATCGGCAACTTAGCGAAGAACCTTGAACCGGCCAGCGCGCCCCCGAAGGCCGAACCCAAGGCACGACGCGAGCGCCAGGATACCGATCGAGCTCACTGCCAACGAAGGCGTAACCCAGCGCGGACGGTAGGAGAACTCCACCGTACGGGTACCAGCGGGCACATCGACACCGAGGAAGAAGCCGTCGACGTCGATCAGACGACCGGCGTCTCCGTCGACCTCGACCCGCCACCCGGGTGCGATCTGGCGGTGCACGATCACCCGCATCGCCGACGGGTCGTCGACGGTCACCACGAGATGGGTCGGTGACCGTCGCTCGTACGCCAAGGCGACCTCGCGACCGTCGTCGAGGCGGCCGACGGCATCGCCGAGCCACGCCGGGTTCTCCCACACCGTGAACTCCGGGCCGACGAGATCGGTTCTGCGCCACCCGGGGAGCGACTCCTGGGCGTTGCGGTCGTTGTCGAGCACGACGTAGCGCACGCCCCAGCGGGCGGCGTCGGCCGGCATCCACGACACAGGCAGCTTGTTGCGCAGGGGGAGTGCCGGGTCGACGCCGGGACCTGTCGTCTCGCCGAGCGCCACGAACCGGTCGGTGACCTGGACGCCCCCGTCGTAGCCGTCGAGTGAGGCGACGTCCGCCAGCACATTGGTGTTCGGGCGGAACCCGGCGACGAGGTATGCGGGATCGCCCAAGAGGTCGTCGGTGAGCGCCATCGTGAGGCCCGGGCGGCCGGCCAGCTCTCCCGCGACTCCCGCTGGCAATTTGTCGATCGACGTGGCCTGCGTCGTCGCGTCGATCACCGAGTACCTCGACGTGGCGCCCAGTTCCACGACCAGCAGCACGACGAGCGCGGCGACAGCCCAGGTGGCCCGCCGCCTGACCACGACGACGAACGTGGCGGCGACCGCCAGCGCGGCGGCGACCCACGGCACGAACGTCCCGCGGTCCGGGAGGTCGACCACGTCGGCGGGTCCGAGCAGCAGGGCTCCGACGAACATCGCAGACGCGGCGAGCGCGCCCGCGTCGAGGGGCCAGCGGTCGGCGACCGCCTCGACGGCCCAGGCGACGCCGATCGCGGTGGCGATCGCCGTGATGTCGAGCCAGCGGGCCGAACCGCGGGCCAGATCGAAGCCGGGCAGCACGTTGTAGGCGATCGTGAAGATCGGCGTGCGCGGCCCGAGCGCCCACACGACGCCGAGCACGGCAAGCGCGCCCACCGCACACGCCGACGCCCGCGTGGCTCGCCGTCGGGCGGCCGCGACGATTCCGACGACGGCGGCGAACGCGGCGACCACGCCGACATGACCGATCGTCTCGAACCCGCCCGCGAAGAAGGCCTCGTTGACGCCGCGGACCGACCCGAACAGGATCTCGACGAGCCGGTGAGGTTGCGAAGACAGCGAGGGGTCTTCCAGCTGCTCGAGCGAGCGCCCGAGCCCGATCGCGCTGTCGCGAGTCGCGGCGAGCGCGGCGACGAGCTGCGGGGTCGCGACCGCGGCGCCGATCGCGACCGCTGCTCCCAGGTCGGTCAGCCGTCGCCACGACCCAGGTTGCCACGACATGGGCGACGTGTCGTCAGGTGGCTCCGATCGCGTTCCGCGATGTGTGCGCACCAACTCGGCGGCGGTCCACACCCCGCCCACGAACGCGAGCTGGTACACGATCTGCGGGTGGCCGGCGAGCAGCACCATGACCGTGACCAGCCCGGTGCCGGCCATCGCCAGCCATGGCCGCGCGGTGGCACTGAGGACGGCCGTGATCCCGAGCACGAGGAGCGGCGCCCATGCGAGCACGAGGATCTGCTCGAACTGGATGGTGCGGGTCAGCACCGCTCCGTTGGCGCACATCACGAGTGCGGCGGCGAAGCCGGCCGGTGGCCGGCAACCGAGGCGACGCACGAACAGCACCGTGCCGATCGCCAGCAGCAGAAGGTGGCTGGCGACGAGCACGCCCATCGCCCGGTTGGTGTCGAACAGCAGCCCGATCAGCTTCGGTGGGTACAGCGCGCCCGCCTGTGGGTTGCCGAGATGCACGACGCCGCCGAAGACGTACTCGTTCCACAGCGGCAGGCGCCCGGCCCGCCACGACTCCACCGTCACGTCGAAGTTCGGTCCCGAGTAGGCGACCGTGTCGAAGCCGACGACGTAGCGCCCGGGCAGCCAGAACGAGCGCGACAACCAGAGGGCGACCGCGATGGACGCGAGCAGTTCGGCCGCGGTGGCGCGCTGGTCGTCGGCGGTCAGACGACGGGCCGGTCCTGCTTGTCCCTCTTCGCTGCTTTCTGCGCTTGCTTCCACTCGCGAACCTTCGCCAACGACTCGGGCCCGTCGATGTCGGCTACCGAACGCGGCACCTCGTCGCCGAACTTTCCGGCGGCATCCTGCCATCC
>DASUEW010000141.1:0-4004 GCA_036274875.1 Ilumatobacteraceae bacterium | reverse complement strand
CCGCGTTCAGGCGACTGCGGGCATCAGCTCGACGCGGCGGTCGAGCACCTCTTCGAGCAGGTCCTTGCGCTCGTTGGCGGCATACAACTCGAGGGCGATGTCGGCCGCGTTCGGCATGACGTGCACGACGACCTTGTTGGGGCGGACGTCGACCCGCACCGCGGCCACCCGATGCTCGTGGCAGCGATCGAGGCCGATCGCGACGCGCAGGATGCCGGCCAGCGTGCGCACCAGTGCCTGCTCGTCGCGGTGGAGCGCGGCGAACTGCGGATGAGCCGTCTTCGGCTCGCTCTTGCGGTGGTAGCGGGCGATCTGGGCGATCAGCTCGATCTCGTGGTCGGTCAACCCAGCGAGCTCGCTGTTGCGGATCACGTAGTACGAGTGGAGGTGGTGCTTGGTGTGGGAGACAACCAGCCCGACGTTGGCGAGCAGCGCCCCCGCTTCGAGGTAGTCGCGTTCGGCGGGACCCAGGCCGTGCAGCGTCTGGAGCCCGTCGAACAGCTCGACTGCCAGGCGCGCGATCTGGCTCGAGTGCTCCGGATCTTCGTCGCAGCGTTCGAGCAGCTTGCGCACACTGCGGCGCGACACGTCACGAAGGTGCCTCGGGCCGGCGGCCTCGCCGGTCAGCCGCTCCACCGTGTCGAGCAGGACACCGTCTCGCAGCGCACCCTCGCTGAACGTCATCGAGTGGATGCCGAACCGTGACGTGATCTCGTCGAGGATCAGCGCCCCGGCGGGAGCGATGTCGGCCCGGTTGGCCTCGAGGCCGGCCAGCTTGGCTCGCGCTGATCGGGTGCGCGTCGAGCACAGCTTGGTCGCGATCGAGTGCAACTCCTTCGCCGTGAACTCGAAGCAGTTGTACGTGTGCAGTGGCTCCTCGCCACGTGCTGCGTGCACCATGCGGGCGATCGTCTCGGCCGTGCCCGACGAGCCGACCGCGACCTCGAACCCGTGCTCTTCGACCTTGCGCTCGAAGTGGGTGAGCACCGAGCGGACGTACTCCCGGCAGGCGGTGACGGTAGCGCCGGACGTGGCCCCGTCCGGGAAGAACCGGTCGGTCAACCGGACGGCGCCGAGCTTGAAACTGCGGGCGGCGAGCATCTCGCCCCGCTCACCGATCAGGATCTCGGTCGAGCCGCCGCCGATGTCGACGAACAGCGCCCGCTTCTCGAACACGGGCACCGCTTGGAGCACGCCGAGGTGGATCAGCCGAGCCTCCTCGATCCCTGAGATCACCTCGATCTCGACCTGCGCCTCCTTGCTGGCGCGGCCGATGAAGACGTCGGCGTTGGTGGCCTCGCGGGTGGCGCTGGTGGCGACCGCCCTCAGGGCCACCACCCCGTGGCTCTCGGCGATGCGCCGCATCCGCTGCAGGCAGGCGATCGCCCGGTCCATCGCCTCGGGCGAGATCTCCTTCATGTCGGTGCCGCCGTGTCCGAGGCGCACGACCTCCTTCTCGCGGCTGACGATCTCGAAGCCCTCCTCGCCCGTGCGGCGGGCAACGACCATGTGGAAGCTGTTGGTGCCGAGATCCAGCGCTGCCAGGACGTCGTTCATTCCTCGTCGATCATGCTGCGTCGATCATGCTGCGTCGATCATGGTGCGTCGTTCATGCTGCGTCGATCGTCGTGCGTCGGCCCTGTCGTGTCGTCATCCGTTGATCCGATCGGTGCACGCCGGTATACCACCGAGCACGCCCTCTCGGAAGCTATCGATCTTCTCGAACGCGCTGCCGATCCGATCGTCGTCGAAGCCGGGGTCGCCGATCGTGATCGCCGCCAGCACCGCCTCGTCGAGGTCGCCCGGCGAGACTTGCCCGCGCGACTCGCCTTCCTCCGGCCGCGGTTCTCGACCAGGGAGCATGTCGGCAGTCCAGGCGCCGACCAGGCAGTCGTTGGCGAGTGCCCGCGGTTCGCCCGAGAGTGTGCTGCCGAGCAGGATCTGGGCCTCCTCCGCCCATCCGGACGCGAGCACGTAGCCGACGGCGAAGTCGGAGCGACCCTCGATCGGGTCGTCGTACAACTGCCGGGCGAAGGGCTCGTCGAAGTACACCTCGTTCGTCGAGGGGCAGACCGCGGCAGCTTGCTCGACGGGTCCGCTGAGATCAGGACACGAGACGTCGTCGGTCGACGAGACCGGCACCAACGTGAGCTCCGGAAAGTCGATGCCCGCCCCGCCGGCGTCGAACGTCCAGTACAGGTTGAGCGCGGTCAC
Source organism: Ilumatobacteraceae bacterium (assembly GCA_036274875.1). Taxonomy (GTDB): domain Bacteria; phylum Actinomycetota; class Acidimicrobiia; order Acidimicrobiales; family Ilumatobacteraceae; genus JALOLG01. Next base: position 1,790 of record DASUEW010000141.1, on the reverse strand, counting down.
GACGAGGGGGATGATGGCGTCCTCGTCGAACCCGTACGGCAGATCGCCTTCGTTCAACTGGTCGGTACTGAACGGAACGAACTCGTTCGGCATCAACGGCAGCGGATCCTCGAGGATCTCGGAGCATCGCTGCGCACCCTGGTTGAAGCCGACCTGGAAGGCGCCGATCCGGTCGAACGCCGAGCCGTGGGCGCCCTCGAGCTCCTGGGTGGTGCCGACGGGGTCGCGGACCGTGACCATCGCGATCAGGCCGCCGCGGATGTCGGCGTCGGTGAGCTGAATCGTCGACGACTGCCCACTCGAGGCCCAGCTCACCCACGCCCCCGCGAAGCAGTCCGCTTGCTGCTCGGTGAGGATCGTCGGATACCCGGTCTCGAGGTCGCCGGTGCGGAACTGGATGGCGTGACCGAACTCGTGGGCGAGCACGACGCCCATGATCGACGGTCCGAAGTTCTCCGAGAGCGCTCCGAGCAGGCTGTTGTCGCCGTCGTCGTAGACCATGAAGTCGCCGAGCGTGCAGTAGAACGCGACGAATTGGGCAACGTCCCGGTACGACGTGCGCGGTTCGCCGCATCCAGGGATGTCGTCACGATTCGGATAGGCGGCGAAGATGCCGCCCGCCAGCTCTTCGAACGGTTCGCCGTAGACCTCCGGATACGTCGCGCGCCAGAACGCCTGGACGTCGCTGAGCGCAGCGGCCACGAACTCGTCGTAGGAGCGCCGCTCCTTGTCGTCACCGACATCGACCACGTCGGCGATGTCGTTGGAATCGTCGATCACCTGTTCCAACGTGGTGGTCGGTTCGCTCCGGTCGGTGGGCTCGGTCGACTCGGTGGGCGACGTCGGGCCGGTGTCGTCGGTGTCGGGTGGGTTCGGGACGTCGGCGCTGAGCGTGTCGGCGCGACGGGTCGCCACGTCGGCGTCGACGGCGCACGCGGCGAGCAACAATCCGACCGCCGCCGACATGGCGACGATCACCCTGCAAGGTGATCGGCGTCGCACGCTCGGAGTGTACGCAGGGGTCCGCCCGACCCTCACGCGGGCAGATCAGCTCATCCTCAGCTCGTCCTCAGCTCGTCCTCAGCTGGTCAATCGGCTCGTCAACCGGCTCGTCAATCGATAAGGCGCTCGAGCTCGGTGATTTCCTCGCGTTGGCCGTCGGCGATCGACGCCGCCATCGCTTGCACCTCGTCGTCGGCGGCGTTGTCGGCGGCGTAGTCGGCCATCTCGATCCCGCCCTGGTGGTGGCGGACCATCAGCTGGACGAACAGGCCGTCGGCCTCGGCGCCAGCGATGGCGCCGAGCTGGTCGAGCTCGGCGTCGGTCGCCATGCCGGGCATCTCGCCGAGCGGCATCGAGTGGCCCATCCACCCCATCGACGTGTCGCCCTCGTTGACCTCCGACTCACCGAAGTCCCGGAGCATCTGGATCATGCGGCCGATCTCGATGCCCTGGCCGAACGTGATGCTGCGCGCCACGACCCGCAGGCTCGGGTTGGTCTCGTCGAGGGAGAGGTACAAGAAGCTGATCTCGACCGCCTGTTCGTGGTGCTCGCGCATGTCCTGGAGGAACCCGACGTCGACGGCGTCGGCGTGGCGGCTGTTGGCCGAGTCGCCGATCATCCAGCCGACCATCCCGGCGAGCAGCGCCGCGGTCACGAGCATCACGGTGATGTTGAACGGGTTCTGCCACCAAGGCAGCACGATCGTGTCGTCCGGCTCGCCGTCCTCACCATCGCCGCCTCCAGCACCACCTGTGACGCCCCCGGCGTCGTCGAGATCGTCACGGGC
>DASUEW010000140.1:0-5060 GCA_036274875.1 Ilumatobacteraceae bacterium | reverse complement strand
CATGAGCACAGCGAAGCCGCTGGCACGGCTGATCGCGGCCACGCTTCCACCGCAGTCGCGACGGCGGACGACGGTCACGCCCACACTGGGGAGGCGACAGCGACCGACGGACAGGGCCAAACCGACGAGCCTGCCGCTCCGGTGTCCGAAGGCGCGGCGCCAGCCGCAACCGGCGATGCGCACGGCCACGCCGACGAAGCAACCGCGATCGAGGCCGCGACGTGGCCGCGCCCGTGGGACCCGACGGCGCCGATCGATTTCTCGGGTGTCGAGGGTGTCACCGCCGACCAGCAGGCGCGAGCCGAGCAGCTGGTCCGCGACACGCTCGCCGAGTTGCCGCAGTTCGCCGACGTGTCGACGTTGGGCGCCCAGGGCTACCGGTCGATCGGCGACTCCAGCACGGGTTTCGAGCACTACATCAACCCCGGCCTGATCTTCGACGACGTGTGGCTCGACCCGAACAAGCCGGAGTCGCTCGTCTACCAAGTCGACGGCAGCCAGCGCACGCTCGTCTCGGCAATGTTCATCGCCAACACGAGACCACTCGACGATCCGGAGCTCGTCGACTTCGGGGGGCCGTTGATGCAGTGGCACGTCCACGACAACTTGTGCTGGGGCCTCGACGACAACGGCAGCCCGGTGGTCAAGGGGATCACCGACGACGCCGGCAATTGTCCGGCCGGCACCGTGAAGGCTGGTGGCGAGAACCCGATGGTGCACGTTTGGATCGCACCGCACGAATGTGGTCCGTTCGCCGCACTCGAAGGCCACGGCGCCGGACAGGTTGCCGGCGAAGGTCAGCGCGTCGACCAGTGCGCGCACGGTCAGGCCGCGACGGAGACCACCGGATCGGCCACGGTCGCCCCCGTTCCGTACGACCCGAACCTGCCGATCGACCTCAGCGGAGTCGAGGGTGTCACGCCCGAGCAACAGGCGTACGCGGAGAACCTCGTCGCCGCGACCGTCCGCGACCTCCCGCAGTGGTCCGACCCAGCCGTCGCCGAGGCGGCCGGTTTCCGTTCGATCGGTGACGGCCTGACCGGCCACGAGCACTACATCCAGTGGGCGTGGATCGACGACGACGTGTGGCTCGACCCCGACTTCCCCGAGAGCCTCGTCTACGAGCCGCAACCCGATGGCACGAAGAAGCTCGTGTCGGCCATGTTCATGCTTCCCCCTGAGACACCGCTCGCCGACGTGCCCGACTGGGGTGGCGCCTTGATGCAGTGGCACATCCACGACGACCTGTGCTTCACCGACGACCCGGACGCACCGCAGGTTGGCAGCGTCACGTCGGTGGGTGGCACGTGCTCGCCGCCGCTGGTCAAGTTCCCGCCCGCGTCGATGATCCACGTCTGGATCGTCCCCCACGAGTGCGGCCCGTTCGCGGCGCTCGAAGGGGTCGGCGCGGGCCAGATCCTCGAGGGCGAGGAGCGTTGGTGCGACACCGCCCACGGGGCACACTGACACCGCGGTAACGTCGGCGGTGTGATCCGGACTCGCACGCCGCATGGCGTCGACAGCGAGGCGCATGACGGCGACACGCAGGAGATCGACGCCCAGGAGATAGAGGTCTACGCGACCGGGTCGACGATCATCACCGGGCCCGAACACGAAGCGGGTGAGCACCGCAGGCCGGCGCCAGGCGGCGACACGCCGGTCGGTGATCAGCTCCGCAAAGCCGTCACCGTCCTTCACGGCGGCCTGGAACACGCACGACGGTTCCACGCCAAGTCCGGACCGCGCATGGGTCCGCACCCGACCACCGTCGCGACCACGCGCGAGGGCACCAAGTCGGAGATCATCCGGCCGGTCCTGCTCGACCCGTGGCAGGCGTGGGAGGTAGCCGGGTCGGGTCGGTTGTTCGCCGAACCGATCCCTCGACTCAAGATCGACCGCGGGCCGAAGCCGTCACCATCCACATATCCGGTGTGGACGGCTTCGCTGCGGACCGGATGGGTGAAACACCGCGCCGCCCAACTGCAGGTCTCGGCGTCACCATCGTTCAACGTGACCGTGCTCGAGTTGATTCCCGTGACGCCGCGCCGAACTGGTAGCCGATCGTTCCTGCGGGTCGGCCTGCCCGTGGTCGAGGAACTGGCGCGCCGGCTCGAGGCCGCCCGTACACCGCACCGTTGGAAGAGGGGGAACGATGGCCGCATACGTGATCGCTGAGGTGTCAGTCACCGACGCCGAGGGCTACGAGTTGTACAAGCCGTTGGCCGGGGCGAGTGTCGTGGCGAACGGCGGGACCTACGAGGTGCGTGGTGGCGCGGTCGATTCGTTGGAAGGCGAGCCGGTGACGGGTCGCATCGTGATGTTGCGCTTCGACAGCGTCGAGGCCGCCCGGAGTTGGTACAACTCCGACGGCTACCAGGCGGCGCTGCCGCTCCGGCAGGCGGCCGCGAACAGCCGGGTGTTCATCGTCGAGGGCGTCGAGACGTAGCGGCCGGCGCGCCGGCGGCATCTCGTATCAGGCGGCGCCCGAGCCACACCGCGCCGTCGTTGGCGAGGAGATCGACGAACGCGACGTGTCGATAGAACGCGAGTGCGCGCGTGTTCAGTGCTCCGACCGACACGAACACTCCCGTCGAACCACGCGCGGCGAGCGCCGCACACAACGTGTCGATCAGTACACGACCGAACCCGGCCCCCTGCGCCTCGGGCAGGAGGTCGATGTGGAGGTGTGAAGGATGATCCTCGACGACCTCGCGCTGCTGCGCGTACGGATGGTGGATCGTTCGAATCAGCGCCTCGTCGGCACTCGTCAGCATTCCGTCTCGATCGGCGGTCTCCGGGTAGAGCGCGCGCAGCTCGGGCCACCACGACCGCTCGAGGGCTTCCTCGAACGCCACAGTGTCGACGGTGCCGACGACGTAGCCGAGCGGTCGCCCACTCCCGCCGTCGACCACCCACGCGAGCTCGGGCTCCAGGGTGAGATACGGCCCGAGCCAGACGTGCCCGAGCAACGACGGTTCGTGATGGAGGTGCGTCGCATCGTCACCCGCGTCGGCGGTGCGTCGGCAGACGTCGTACAGCACCGGCGTGTCGGGCTCCGCGAACCGGCGAACGAACACTCACGCGACCGTAGTCATCGTCCGCGATCCCGGCGCCTCAGCCCGTTCCGAGCACCTCGTCGGTGTGCTCACCGAGGAACGGCACCGGTCCCGGCCGTTGACGGCGACCGTCGAAGTCGACCGGTGAGGCGATCGCCCGATACGGCTCCTCGCCGTCGCGGGGCACCATCTCGACGATCCCGCCCGATGCGATCACCTGCGGATCGGCGACCGCATCGGCGATCGAGTTGATCGGCGAGTACCACACGTCGGCGGCGTCGAACCGCTCGGCCCATTCGTCGTACGGCCGGGTCGCGAACGCCTCGTCGAGCACCGCGACGAGGTCGACCGAGTTGGCCAGCCGCGAGGCTGCGTCGACGAAACGCGGATCGACCGCGAGGTCAGGTCGACCGAGGGCGGCGACGACGTTCGGCCAGTGGCGGTCGGCCTCGAGACAGATCAGCCAGAACCCCTTTCCGTCAGCCGCGAGGTACGAGTTGGCCAGGGGTGTTCGGCTCTCGTGGCGCGCCCGTGTGCGCTCGCGCCGCCCGAAGCGCAGCTGGACGCCGAAGTCCCAGCCGATCACGTACATGCCGGCGCGCAGGAGGCTGGTGGCCACGAGGCCGCCCCGGTCGGTGTGCTCCCGTTCCAGCAGCTTGGCGAGCACACCGGCCGCGAGCGTCATCCCGGTGATGTGATCGCCCATGCCGGCCCGCAGCGCCGGCGCCAGCTCACCGGGTGGCACGAACGTGTGCGCCATTCCGGACCGGGCCCAGAACGCGCCTGCGTCGTAGCCGGCCCGGTCGCGGTCGGGTCCATCGAGCCCGTAGCCGGTCAGGCTCCCGTAGACCAGCCGCGGGAACCGCGCCAGCACCGCTTCGTGATCCAGCGCCAGCCGTTCGAGGGCGGCCGGACGGAGGTTGGTGATGAACGCGTCGGCGGTCGCCAAGACGTGGTCGAGCCGTTCGCGGCCGTCGGCCGTCCCGAGATCGAGGACGACGGATCGCTTGCCGCGATTGTCGATCTCGAACGGTGGCACGCCGGTCTGGGCGGCGATCCCGAGGGCGCCGAAGATCTGGCGTTGCGGGTCGCCTTGCGGCGGTTCGATCTTGATCACCTCGGCACCCCAGTCGGCGAGCGTCCCCGTCGCCGACGGTCCGGCGACCCACATCGCCAGCTCCACGACCCGGAATCCGCGCAATGGCCCGGCGCCGCCGGCGGTGTGCGGCTCCTGACTGATCGTCGCGTCGTCGGCCGGCATCGGTCAGACCTCGAGCACCGTGACCACGCCGGAGCCACCATCGACCCTGACGACGGCGCCATCGGGGATCCGGCGCGTCGCGTCGGTCGCCGACACGACGCACGGGATCCCGAGCTCCCGACTGACGATGATCGCGTGGCTGAGTGCGGCGCCGACGTCGACGACGACCGCGGCCGCCGGCACGAACAGCGGGGTCCACGACGGATCGGTGATCGGCGCGACCAGCACATCGCCCGGCCCGAGCGCGAGGGGGTCGTTGGGGTCGAGGATGACACGAGCTCGCCCTTCGGCCACGCCAGGACAGCCGGGGAGCCCGTGCAGCTCGTCACCCAAGACGAGGTGGTCGACGGACACCGCACCCCGCACGGGCCAGGTGTCGGGACCGTCGGCGGAGCCGACGAACACGAACGGCGGCACCTTCGTCTGCAGCGAGTGGTACTGGCCGCGGCGTTCCCGGATCAGCGGCAGGAGTGTCGACGCGTCGCCGTCGAGGAGCACGTCGATCTCGGCGGCGCGTACGAAACCGAAGTCCTCGATCTCGTCGAAGGCGCCTCGGTCAACCATCCGTCGCCCGATCTCGCGCATCGACACCCGCATCTCGTGGATGAGACGGATGCAGTTGGTCTTGGTGCGCTCGCGACCGGGCAGCCAGGCCGCCGAGCAGTCGATCGCCGCCGCCAGCCGTCCCTGCGCCTCGACGTCACCGCTGGCCAGGCCGAGCAGTTCCTCCGTGGCCTCCTCGC
>DASUEW010000139.1:0-2058 GCA_036274875.1 Ilumatobacteraceae bacterium | reverse complement strand
CAGCGCCGTGGCGTCGGCGTCGGACACGTCGACGACGACGAAGGCGGGATACGTCTCCACGACCGCGTAGCGCGCCGCGATCTCGTTCTGTTCTGCGCCCGAGGCGAAGACCTTCAGCATCCGGCTCATCCGGCTCACCCCCCAATCGTGCCGGCGGCCCTGAGCCGACGACACATGCAACGAGTTTTCCTGACCTCCCTGAGATACCACATCCGCAACGGCCGCGCGCGCGTCCACCGACGCATGCACCGGCGGCCCGCGGCCGCTTGGAGCCTCGTCCGCCGAGGAGTAGAACGAACGGCATGGCCGACATCACCGACGACGAAACTGAACAGATCGATGTCTCGAATGCGTCGGGGCGCACTCCGGTCGTGTTCGTCCACGGCTTGTGGCTGCTGTCGAGCAGTTGGGACCGCTGGCGAGCTGTCTTCGAGGAGGCCGGATACGCGACGCTCGCGCCGGGTTGGCCGGATGATCCGGACACCGTCGGCGAGGCGAACGAGCACCCCGAGGTGTTCGCGCACAAGACGGTGGGGCAGGTGGCTGATCACTTCGAAGATGTGATCCGCAAGCTCGCGGCCAAGCCCGTCGTGATCGGACATTCCTTCGGCGGTCTGCTGACCCAGATACTCGCCGGACGCGGGTTGGCTGCGGTCTCGGTGGCGATCGATCCGGCTCCGTTCCGAGGTGTGCTGCCGCTTCCGATCTCGTCGCTGAGGTCGGCGGCGCCGGTGCTCCACAACCCCGCCAACCGAGGGCGGGCGGTTCCGCTCACCTACGAGCAGTTCCGGTACGCGTTTGCCAACGCGGTGAGCGAGGACGAGGCAAAGGAGCTGTACGCCACGTTCGCGGTACCGGCACCGGGTACCCCGCTGTTCCAGGCCGCGACGGCCAACCTGAACCCCTGGACCGAGGCCAAGGTGAGGTCCAAGAACCCCGATCGCGGGCCGTTGCTGATCATCTCGGGCGAGAAGGACCACACCGTCCCGTGGGCGATCGCCAACGCGTCGTACAAGAAGCAGCAGCGCAACCCGGGCGTGACCGAGATCGTCGAGATGCGCGGTCGCGGGCACGCGCTCACGATCGACAGCGGCTGGCACGAAGTGGCCGACACCGCCCTCACGTTCGTACGGCGCTTCGCCGAGAGCTGATCCAGTCACTCCATGGCTGCAACGCCGCACCGGGTGCCGCCCGCGGGCCCCGGCGACCTCGCGGCGTTGGTCGACGAAGCGGTCGCGGTCGCGGAGCGATGGATCGCGGCCACGGAGCTGGAGCAGACCGACGCCGAGCGCACCGTCACCGGCCAGCTGGCGGCGCTCGTCGGGGATCCGGCAGGCCTCGACCTGGCCGTGCGATTCGTCGACCGAGTCGCCCGGCCCGAGGATCCGAAGGTGGCAGGTCGCGAGTTGGCCACGATCTCGGCCGCGACTGCTGCCGGCTTCCTCAGCCGGACCGACCGCCTGCTGCTACGGCTGGGCGCCCTCCTCGCACCGGTGGCGCCGCGCCTCGTGGTGCCGCTGGCACGCCGCCGCCTGCGCCAGTTGGTCGGCCATCTCGTGGTCGACGCTCACGATCCCGCCCTCCGCGAGCACCTGAGTCGCGCCCGCCGAGACGGGTTCCGCCTCAACGTGAACCTGCTCGGCGAGGCAGTTCTCGGCGAGGGCGAGGCCGCCGATCGCGCGGCGCGCACGACGGCGATGCTCGAACGTCCCGACGTCGACTATGTCTCGATCAAGGTCTCCGCGCTCGTCTCACAGATCTCGACGTGGGACACCAACGCCACCGTTGAACGCGTGCTCGGACGTCTGCGCCCGCTGTACCGCGCGGCGATGAAGAAGCACCCGCACGCGTTCGTCAACCTCGACATGGAGGAGTACCGCGACCTCGACTTGACCGTCGAGGTGTTCACCGCCCTGCTCGCCGAGCCTGAGTTCCACGAGCTCGAGGCCGGGATCGTGCTGCAGGCGTACCTGCCGGATTCGGTGGCCGCCCTCGATCGCCTGATCGGGTTCGCCGCCCAGCGAGTCACGACCGGTGGCGCCGGCATCAAGGTCCGAC
>DASUEW010000138.1:0-2689 GCA_036274875.1 Ilumatobacteraceae bacterium | reverse complement strand
GTCGCGTCCGGCGACGTAGCGCCAGCGGCCACCGGTGGTGGCGTCCCAGTCGAGGATCTTGGTCTGCATCGCGTTCGGCCCGACCCACCTGGCGAACAGCTCGGGATCGGTGTGGGCCCGCATCAGCTGGGCCGGGGTGGCGTCGAAGTCGCGGGTCATGCGGATGATCGGCAGGGTGGGGTCGGCCTCGATCGAGACCTGGTAGCGGTTGCTGGTGGCGCTCATGACGCTGCTCCTTGTTGTAGGTGTGGGTGGTTGGGTTGTTCGTCGCCTCGCATCTGGGCGAGGACGGCGTCGAGGCGCTCGTAGCGCTCCTGGGCCTGTTGGCGATACCGCTCGATCCACTTCGTCATCAGTTCGAAGACCTCCGCTTCGAGGTGGCACGGCCGCCGTTGGGCGTCTTTGGTCTGGCTGACCAATCCGGCTTCGGCGAGCACCTTGATGTGCTTGGACACCGCCTGGATGGAGACGTCGTAGGGGTCGGCCAGCTCCCCGACGGTGGCGTCCCCCGCGGCCAGGCGGGCCACCATGTCGCGCCTCGTCGGATCGGCGAGGGCGGCGAAGACTCGGGACAACTGATCGTCGGCCAACGGACGACTCCTTGCTCGACTGAGTGGCTTGTTCAACTAAATGGTTGAAGACAAACGTACGCCTTCATTCCACCGTTGTCAACCCCTTGGTTGAATAGCGATACTCCGAGTCGAGTGACGTCGATGCGGGCGGTCAGGAGTCGATGCGGTCGCGGCCGCGGGCGTCGGCCCACGACGCCATAGCCAGCAGTGCGTACGCGATCGACATGGCGATCGGCACCCATTGGTGCTCCGACTCGGTGACGGGGATGAGCACGGCGCAGACGACGGCCGCCCCGAGCAAGAACAACGCGCGCCGGTCCATCAGCCCAACGGTCCCACGATTGCGTACGTCGCCGTCGCGATCAGCCAGGCGCCCGGGATGGTGAGGATCCACGCCCACACGACGGTTCCGGCCACTCCCCAACGGACGGCGGAGAGCCGGCGGGTCGCGCCGACGCCCACGATGGCGCCGGTGATCGTGTGTGTGGTCGACACGGGGATGCCGGCGTGCGACGTGAAGAACAACGTGGCGGCGGCGGCCGACTCGGCGGCCATCCCGCCGACGGGCTCGAGGCGGGTGATCTTCGAACCCATCGTCTTGACGATCCGCCAGCCACCTGTCAGCGTGCCCAGCCCGATCGCCATGTGAGCCGAGAGCACGACCCACAACGGCACGTCGGAGCCGGTCGGCAGGTGACCAGACGAGATCAGCACGGCCAGGATCACACCCATCGTCTTCTGCGCGTCGTTGCCACCGTGGCCGAGGCTGAACGCCGCCGCCGAGAACAACTGCCCGACCCGGAAGCCGCGGTTGAGGCGATCGACGTTGCGATAGCGGTGGACGGCCCACATCAACCCGATCGTCAGCACCATCGCGAGCGTCAACCCGAGCAGCGGCGACAGGACGATGAACACGCCGATCTTGCGCAGCCCGGACGAGATGAGGACGTCGAAACCCCCCTTGGCGACGGCGGCGCCGGCGATACCGCCGACGAGGGCGTGCGACGAGCTCGTCGGGAGCCCGAGGAAGAACGTGGTCAGGTTCCACCCGATCGCCCCGACGAGCCCGGAGAACACCACACCGATCGACAGCACGTCGGGGTCGACGACACCGGTGGCGATGGTCGCCGCGACCACCGTGCCGAACACCAAGAAGGCGATGAAGTTGAACACCGCCGCCCACACGACAGCGAGCCGCGGTGACAGCACCCGCGTCGACACGACGGTAGCGATCGAGTTGGCCGCGTCGTGGAAGCCGTTCACGAAATCGAAGGCGAGCGCGAGCCCGATGACGGCGACGACCGCGAACGTGTCCATGCGTCTCAGGCGTGCTTCAGGACGATGCCCTCGATCACGTCGGAGGCGTCCTCGAGCTCGTCGAGCGCGTTTTCCAACGCCTCGACCACGTCCTTCCAGTACAGCGTGGCCGATGCCTTGAGCTCCCCGGAGTACAGCCGGCGGAGCGCCAGGCGGTAGATCGTGTCCCCCTCGGACTCCAACCGGTCGATGGCGTCGAGGTGGGGCCGCGTCCCCTTCATCGACTCCAACCGCTCGACGAGGGCGACGGTCTCGTCCGCCATCTGAACGAGGAGATCGGCTTGCAGCTTCAACTCCGGCATCGCCGCCACGTCGCGGGTCCCCAGCTCCAGCCGGTAACCGACCTCCATGACATCGTCGACGACGTCGTCGAGCTGCTCCGCGAGCGCGTGGATGTCCTCGCGGTCGAACGGGGTGACGAACGAGGTGTTCAGGCGCCTCAGGATCTCCCGGATCAGCTCATCGCCGCGCCGCTCACAGGCGACAACGGCCTCGAGACCACCTTCCGCACCGTCGAGCAGCTCGCGCAGCCGTCGAGCGCAGACGGCCACGTTGGCCGCCGCGTCGTTGAACAGCGAGAAGAACCGATCGTCGGTCGGCAGCAGACGGAACCGCACGAAACCGCCACCGTAGTCCGGTGAACGGACGGTGAACCGAACGCCGGCCGCGATGCGGTGCGACCGTCGGCGCCGTTGGCCAGCCGTTCGGCTGCACGATCCGACGCTCGGGCTATCGTTCGGGCGCCCGTCAGTCGACGGGCGTGCTCAGCCGACGGTTCGCCCCGGACCCTGGTGATCCCG
>DASUEW010000137.1:0-5820 GCA_036274875.1 Ilumatobacteraceae bacterium | reverse complement strand
ATGATCGGCAAGCTCAGCACCATCACCACGGCACCGGCTTGGAGGACTCGCCGTGTCGTTCCGGCGTGGATGACGCGTCCGGCGACGAGGCTGCCGATGAGGCCGAACACGGCGGTGACCGTGAGGAGGAGGCCGAACTCCTCGACGCTGACGCCGATGCGATCTCGGATCTGTGGTGCACGGGCGATGAACGACGCAGTCATCGCCCCGTTGACGAAGAACTGGCCCGCGGTCGCGACCAGGGCGCGCCGGTCCCCAGGGTCGAGTGTGATGCCGTTCATGGAAGTCACCGACGTTATGAGTCACAAGGGCCACGTCGTTGTGATCTCCATGAGCCGGTATGGGTTCAGTCGAACTCCTCGCGCAGGGTGGCGCCGTAGTCGCCGAGGACATCGAAACACGGTTCGAGCGCCCGTCGAAGCGCCGCGTCGGACCGTTGGCGATCCCCGCTGAGTAGCTCGTCCACTTCTGCGCCGAGCTGCTCCGTGAGGCACGCGACGCCGGCCTCGGGCAGTGGGCCATTGTCGCGTTCGAGCCCACTGATCGTGATCGTTGCGTACGCGTGTGGACAAGCACTCATCGCCCGATGGAACGAAGCCACGATGGCGTCGTCCCAGCTTTCGCTGTCGGGCGCAAGGATCCAGCTCGCGAGCCGATCTGCGTATTCACCGTCGTCACCGAGGCTGGCTCCGACGCAGGCGGCATCCGAGTCGGAGATGAATGCCGGCATGATCTGTCGGATCTGCCAGGAGTACCCGAGCGCAAGGTCGCACTGACGCAGCCCGGAGGCAAATCGGGCGATGTCTGCAGCGGACACCTCGACCGGTTCGAGGCCGTTGCCAGCAGCGACACCGTTGGGAGACACGCCCGCGGTGGAAAGGCGAGTCGAGTCGATTGCGGCCAGTGCAGCTGTCGCGGCGCAGTCTTCGATCCCGTGGAACGGAAGGCCGTCGAGATCGTCGGTCGTGAAGCGCTCTAGCCACGCCCGCTCGTACTCACGGTCCGGCGGGAGAACGTCGATGGACGAATTTGTCGACGCGGTCGATGGAGACGGGGTGGTACGCGTCGTCGAAGCCGTCGATTGAGCGGGCGATGCGATCGTGGCGTGGTCGGAGGCATCCGTGCATCCGGCGAGCATCGCTGCCCCTGCCAGGACGACGTGCATCCGAGGGTGAGAGGACGACTTGCGAGCTTGCGCCACATTGCAAGCTTCTCGCGCGCGCCGATGCGCCAGTACGGTCCCAAACGCGCGAACGCCCGCCGTGAGGCGGGCGTTCCACCAGCGACTACTTGATCTCGGCTCGTAGGAGGCGGCGGACGCCGAAGGCGACGGGGGCGACGAACCAGATCGCCGACGTGATCGCGAACTGGCCCCAGTTCACGTCGCTCAACTGCCCCTCCATCAGCGGCTCCTGGACGAAGTTGAAGTCGATCCAGGGGCGGATCGACTCGGCCCAATCCCACAGCGACGCGCCGGCGAGGAACACCGTCGGCAGCAAGAACGAGTAGGCGAAGTACGACACGATCGCGGCGGGCGTGTTGAGGATCAGCATCCCGAACGCAAACCCGGTCAGCACGCCGATCAGCTGCAACAGTGCGAACGACACCACTGCCTGAGTCGGCAGGTTCCACGTTGCGTCGCCTCCGAACAGATCGAACACGCTCATCGCAACCACACCGGTCACCAACGCGGCGACCGCGGCGGCGAGCGCCAGGATCACGCCCGTCACCAGCTTGGCGGCGACGATCCGGCTACGGCGTGGCTCGAGCGTGAACGTGGCGATGTTCGTGCGCTGCCCCCACTCACCGGTCACCGACAGCACCCCGAGCACCGGCAGCAACAGACCCATCGGGAGGAAGCTGGCGACCTGCGTGAAGTCGGTGATCCCGAACACTTCGTCGTTGACGATCCCGACGATCACCATGATCGCCATCACGATCGCTGCACCGCCGGCGATCGTCGCCAGCAGCCACTTCCCGGCGCGGGTGTTCATGGTCTTGCGCACTTCGACCTTGATCAAGCGGCTCATCGGGATCGACGAGTCGACCGCGCGAGGCCCCGCCGTGAGCGACATCGACGGAGTGAGGGCAGTGGAAACGTGGGGCACGATGGTTCTCTGATTGGTGTGTGGTGTGGGCTGGAGTAGGTCGCCGGTGTTCATTGCGGTGTTCATGAGAGGGCTCCTGCAATCTGCGGTTCGTGGGCGGTATCGAGGGTGGTGTCGGGGGCGTCGCGTTGGGACTCCGCCGTGAGGGTGAGGAACAGGTCTTCGAGGCCGTCCTGCTGAGCACGCAACTCGGTCATCACGATCTGCTGCTCGACGGCGATCCGCCCGACCTCGATCGGTCGTGCGAACACGTGCAGCTGGAGTCCGTCGACACGGAAGGCGACGTTCGCCGCCGTGAGCGCAGCGGTCAGCGCGCTCTGGTCGTCGGCCTTGGCGACCGTGCCGGCCCCGCCCGAGAGCTGGATCAGCGACTCACGGTTGCCGCTGGCGACGATGCGGCCGTTCCCGATCAGGATCATCTTGTCGGCGATCAGCTCGACCTCGTGCAGCAGGTGGCTCGACAGGAGCACCGTGCCTCCCCGGTCGGCGTAGCCACGCAGCAGGCCGCGCATCCAGCGGATGCCCGCTGGGTCGAGGCCGTTGGCGGGCTCGTCGAGGATGAGCACCGCTGGATCGCCGAGCAGGGCATGGGCGATGCCGAGCCGCTGCTTCATCCCGAGCGAGTAGTTGCCGAGTCGCCGCTCCGACTCCGTTTCGGAGAGGCCGACCATGGCGAGCATCTCGTCGACGCGCGACATCGGCAGTCCCATCGTCATCGCCCCGATCGTCAGGATCTCGCGACCGGTGCGGCCGGCGTGTTGTGCGCTGGCGTCGAGCAGGACGCCGACGTGGCGACCTGGGTTGGGGAGGTCGTGGTAGAGCCGCCCGTCGAAGGTGACCCTTCCACTGGTCGGCGCAGTCAGCCCGACCATGATCCGCATGGTCGTGCTCTTGCCGGCCCCGTTCGGCCCGAGGAAGCCGGTGATGTGCCCGGAGGCGGCCTCGAAGGTGACGTCGTCGACGGCGATGAAGTCGCCGTACGACCTGGTGACATGTTCGACAGAGATCATGCGATCAGTGTCCGCCCTCGGGCACCGCGGCCACATCGGGCGTCGGTCTGGATACCACTGCCACCAACGTCTCGGCAGCTGCGACCAAAGTCGTAGTTGCCGTCGGCATGCGGTCGACCCCGGTCGGATGTGCGTGCGGCGGCCCACGCCTACGCTGCACGTGTGACCGGCGACGCCGCTGCTGACTACCAGCCGCCGCTCACCCGTTGGGGGCACACCTGGCGACTGGTGGCCGTCGTGCTGATCAGCATCGCAGCCATGGCGGGTTCGTTCGAAGGTGACCGTGACCGCGGCGCGGCCTTGATCGTGCTCGACATCGCCCTCGGCATCGTCGCCTTCGGCCTGGTGTTGCTGCGCCGCAAGCACCCGTTCCCGATCGCCGTCGTGACCACCGTGCTGACCGCCGTGTCGGCGGCTGCCGCCGGCCCGGCCGCCCTTGCCGTGGTCTCGATGGCGACGCGACGAGTGCGCTGGCAGATGGCGTGGGTCGCCGTGCTCAACGTCGCCGCCGCCGTCGTCTTCCATCTCGTGGCGCCGGGTGATACCACGAGCTGGCTCAGCGATGTCGTCACCTCGATCATCTTCGTCGCCGCCATGCTCGGCTGGGGACAGTTCGTCGGCTCACGGCGCGAGCTGATGTGGAATCTCCGCCAGCGCGCCGAACGGGCCGAGGCCGAACAGGAGCTGCGCGCCTCGGAAGCCCGCGCCACCGAACGCACCCGGATCGCCCGCGAGATGCACGACGTCGTCGCCCATCGCATCTCGCAGGTGTCGATGCGCGCCGGAGCGCTCGCCTTCCGCGACGACCTGACTGTCGAGCAGATGCGAGCCGAGTCGGCGCTGATCCGCGACACCGCCAACGAGGCGCTGCACGAGCTGCGGACGGTGCTGCACGTGCTCCGCGAACCGTCGACCGGAGAGGTGATCGAGCAACCCCAGCCGACCTACGCCGACCTCACCGCACTGATCGAGCGCTCTACCTCCGACGGGATGCGGATCGAATTCGACGACCAGCTCACGGCGCCGCCCCCTCCCGAGATCGGCCGCACGATCTATCGCATCGTGCAGGAAGGGATCACCAACGCCCGCAAGCACGCCCCGGGGGCGCGCCTGCGGATCGTGCTCGCCAACGACGCCGCTGACTCGGTGCGGCTCACGCTGACCAACCCGATCGGGTTCGTCCACGGCGACACGCCCGGTTCGGGCCTCGGGTTGATCGGCATCGCCGAGCGGGTCGAGGTCGCCGGTGGACGTTTGACTCGCAGCGTCGCCGACGGCGAGTTCACCGTGTCCGCCTGGTTGCCGTGCCCGACGTGACCGAGTCGCCCGAACCCGTGCGGGTGCTGATAGTCGATGACGACGCGCTCGTCAGGTCGGCGCTGATGCTGATGCTCGGCGGGCGCGCCGACCTCACGATCGTGGGGGAGGCCGTCGACGGCGAGCAAGCGGTGGTCGCCGCCCGCGACCTGCAACCAGACGTCGTGCTGATGGACATCCGCATGCCGGGCATCGACGGGATCGAGGCGACCCGCCGCCTGGTGGCCCGTCCTGGTGCGCCGCGCGTGATCGTGCTCACCACGTTCGACACCGACGAGCACGTCTTTGCGGCGATCGCCGCCGGCGCCGAGGGCTTCCTGGTCAAGGACACGTCGCCCTCCGATCTGATCGACGCCATCAAGACCGTCGCCTCCGGCGAGTCGATGCTGTCGCCGTCGGTCACGAGCACCCTCGTCGCCCACGTGCGTGGCGCGCGATCGCAGTCGCCCGAGAACGAGGGTGTCGCCCGGCTGGCGTTGCTCACCGACCGCGAGCGCGAGGTAGCGATCGCGATCGGCCGAGGACTCCCCAACGCCGAGATCGCCGCCGAGCTGTTCATGTCGGTCGCCACCGTCAAGGCCCACGTGACGCGAGTGTTCGACAAGCTCGGCACCACCAACCGGGTCCAAGTCGCGATCTGCGTGCACGACGCCGGCCTCGTCTGACCGCGCTGCAACACTGAACGGTTACAGCTGGCCCCTCTCCGAATCACCAGCACGGAACACGTATGACCCTCCGTTCGCGCGGCGATACTCGATCGATGCTCCTGATCGTGCGCCACGGCGAGACTCCGCCGAATCGGCAGGGCCGGCTCCTGGGAAGAGCGGATCCGTCGCTGACCGAGACCGGTGAGGAACAGGCGCGACAGCTCGCCAGGTGGCTGCCCGTGCCCGACCGGGTGGTGTCCAGCCCCTTGCGGCGGGCGCGCGACACGGCCGCCGCGTTCGGTCGCCCGGTCGAGCTCGACGAACGCTGGATCGAGCTCGATTACGGCGAGCTCGACGGCCACGAACCCGAGGCCGTACCGGACGCAGTGTGGGCGCGCTGGCGAGCGGATTCGTCGTTCGCGCCGGCAGGCGGTGAGTCGCTGGAGATGCTCTCGAGCCGAGTACACGCGGCGTGTGCCGAGTTGTCTGACGTGGCGGCGGCGTCCACGATTGTGGTCGTGACGCATGTCAGTCCCGTCAAGGCGGCGATCGCGTGGGCACTCGGCGCGCCGATCGGGATCGCCTGGCGGATGTACGTGGAGGACGCGAGCGTGTCGCGCATCGACATCGGGCCCGACGGGCCGGTCGTGCGATGGTTCAATCGTGGCATCGTGCGAGTCGACTGAGCGCGCCGAAGAAGGCGTCGGCGGCGTCGTTCCAGGTGGGGAGGCTCTCACC
>DASUEW010000136.1:0-2550 GCA_036274875.1 Ilumatobacteraceae bacterium | reverse complement strand
TCAGGGGACTGTCGTCGACCAGATGCCGTCCGTACCGCCGAGGTAGGTCCCCTCGGCGACCGTTCCGGTCGGGTCGTGGCACATCTGGCACGTGCCGCGGTTGTTCACCTTGAGGAGGCGGCTGCTCGTCGACGTGGTCGTCCCATCCGGGTACGGCACGGCGAGCGAGTCAGCGCCGATCATCTCGGCGTTGGAACCGTGGGAGACATGGCAGACGGTGCACGCGCGGTTGCTGGCCGTGCTGTGCTGGTACTTGTACGTGTCGTCCTCGCGCGGGTAGCCCCAGCTCGAGTTCGACGACTGGTAGACGCGGGTAAAGGTCACGCCATCGCCGGAGGCGATGGCCGGCGTCGGCGTGATCGACGTGCCGCCCATCGTGAGCGACACCTGGAAGGTGCCGGTCCCGGTCGCGACGACGAAGTACTCCGTGGCGTTGCTCAGGGTGTTGCCACCCGGAACGTTGGCGAAGGTGACCTTGTCGCCGTACGACGGTGAGCCGTACCGCGATCCCGTCGGCGCGTACGTTGCGACGGTGATGTTGGCACTGCTGCTCGACGCCACCGGGATGTCCGAGAGGACCGAGATCGGCGGGTCGCCCGCGACATTCTCGTTCGAAGCCGAGTAGTAGCGGGAGTGGCACTGGCTGCACCACGTGGACATCTGGTCGAGGAACGCCTGCTGGCCGATCAATGCGCTCGGGCCAGAGGTGATGGTTGCCGGCCTGCCGTTGGGCGCGTCGTTGGCGGTGCCGCAGTAGGCCGAGTTGTTGGTGCTGAAGATGATGCTGCTGCAGCTCGGGTTCACGAGGCTCGCATCCCACGGGACGATGCGCCGGAAGTAGTCACCACCGGTCGCGCTGTAGTCGCCTGGGATGCCCTCGCGCACCACGGTCCCGCTCCCGGTCGCAGCCGTCGTGACGCCGACGAGCGTGAACCGGTCGTAGACCGTACCGGACGACGAGACGGAGGCCACTGTGTACGGCGTCCCCGCCGGGGAGAATGCCCCGAACGGTCCACCGGTCACCGTGACAAGGTCGCCGACGGCGAGGCCGTGGGCGCCGGTCGTCTGGAAGTACGTGGCCGTGCTGCTGGAGATCGTGACCGCCGGCTGGTCGGCGGCAACGCCGTTGCCAAGGTCTGCGGCGACGACGTCGCGCGCATACAGCAGGTACGTCGAGTCGACGCCCTGGCTGCCCTTGGTCTGGAGGACGGTGTAGTTCTTCGTCGGGAAGCTGTTATCGCCGTCCGGATCCGGATCGACGTCAGCGACTGCCACCTCGGAACGGATCACCGTTCCGGTGCCGGTGGTGTTGGTCAGATCGAGGGCGGTGCCTCCGATGCTCGACGCCACCTTGAAGGTGAAGCCGTTCGTGACCGTCACGACGTAGTAGTCGCCCGTGAGGCCGCCGACGTTCGTCAGCGTGACAAGGTCGCTCATGACGAGGCCGTGCTGCCCGTCGGTGACGATCGTGTCCGCGTTGGTGTACGTGGCCTTGACGGCAACCGGGATCGGCTGGCCGAGCGGGTCCGCCTCGACGCCCGGCACCGGCCGCAGGATGCGGAAGTTGCCGTTGCCGTGCGGGTTATGGCACTCGACGCAGGTGAGCTCGACGAGCGGCGTGCCGAGCGAGGCCGAGCCGGCCGCGCCCTTGCCCCACATCGTCCCGGTGTCCGCGATGCCGTCGCCGGCACTTGGACTGAGGTCGATATGAGCCGAGTTGACGGCCTGGGATGCACCCAGGACGCCGACCTTCGGCTTCGTCGAGATCGCATAGATCGTGTTGAACGGGGAATCCTCGTAGCCGCGGATGTACGAGAGGCGGCTCGGATCGGAGCTGTCGATGCGCGCCGAGAGGAAACCTCCGTTGCGCAGGGCCCCGAGGACCGTGCCCGTCCGCGTGCCGTCACCGGCCGGGACGTACTGGACGCCGATCTCGACGTTGACGGTGGCCAGCGTGCCGGCATCGCCGTGGCACGACAGGCACAGCAGCTCTTCGCTTGCTGCCTTGAGGAGAAACTCGCTCTGTGCGGTGTGGGCCCGGTGGCAGCCGGCACAGGAATCGGCCGTCAGGGTCGACGTGCCGCTGTTCACCGATGTCAGGTGGGGTCCACCATCCGCCAGAGCGGGAACCGCGGTGAGGAACAGCCAAAGCGCGCCTCCTGCAAGCAAGAGGCTGAACCGTCTCACTGTTCCCACCTCCTTTCTCTGACTCTGCAGATGCACTGTTCGATGGGCCGCCCCTTCTTGCGGCGAATCACTGGGTCTGGCCACCTCCACTTCGCTCATCAGTAACTCCACAGCTGAACGCGGTCGTTGAATGTGTCGGCCACGTACACGTGGCCGCGCGTGTCGATGGCGACGGCCGACGGGAAGGCGAACTGGCCGTCCCCGATGCCCTGGACGCCGAACGCCCCGAGGAACTCGAGCTCGTCGGCGGGGCCGGTGGGATCGCGGAAGACCAGCACGCCCATGGCGGTGGTGTCCACCGCGAAGATCCGTGCCGAGCCGTCGATCACGAGGCCGCGCGGCAGGCCGAACTTGCCGCTCGCG
>DASUEW010000135.1:0-6549 GCA_036274875.1 Ilumatobacteraceae bacterium | reverse complement strand
TTGCCGAAGCACGGCCCACTCGAGGGTGCGCCGTTCATCGAGCTCGATCCGGTCGACGCCACCGCACGAGGTCTCACCGACGGTGACTGTGCGCGCGTCTGGAACGACCGGGCCAGCGTCGAGGTACCGGTGCGGATCAGCGACCGTCTGCGTCCGGGCGTGACGGCGATCCCGTTCGGTTGGTGGATGAGCCAGCACCCCGACGGCAAGGTGGCCAACAGCCTCACCAACGACACCCTCACCGAATGGGGCGGCGGCGTGGCGTACAGCGACACGCTCGTGCAGGTCGAGCGAGCGCACGCCGGGTAGCGTCCGCCCCGATGGGCGTCAGGGGGTTCCCGGTGGTGGCCGGGCTCGCCGTGTTCGCGATCGCCGCCGCGGCGTGCAGCGGCGACGACGATGCCAGCTCGGACACGACCGACGAACCCGCCGGTTCGTCGATCCCCACGACGCAACCGGTGGAACCGGCGGAACCACCCGAATCGGCCACGACGGCATCCTCCGCCTCGGCGCCGGTCACCACCGAGGCGGCGTTCACGTACCAGGCGACGATCCGGCGCACGAGCCACAACATTCCCCACATCTCTGCCGACGACTTCGGAAGCCTCGGCTACGGCTACGGCTACGCGTTCGCCGAAGACCATCTCTGCTCGCTCGCCGACGCCGTCGTCCAGGCCAGGAGCGAGGCGGCGAGCTTCTTCGGCGCCGGGACCGACGACGTCTGGCTCGAGCAGGACCTCGTGTACAAGGCGCTCGACCTCTACGAGCAAGCGGCGGCCGATCTCGATGCGGCCGACCCCGAACCGCGCGCCGTGATCGAGGGATACGCGGCCGGCTACAACCGCTACCTCGCCGACACCGGCGCCGACGCCGTGAACGGCTATTGCGCCGGGCAGCCATGGGTCCGTCCGATCGACGAGTACGACCTCGCCGCCTACTACAAGTCGTTGTCGTGGCGAGCAAGCGTCGACCCGCTGCTCGGCTACATCGCTTCAGCCACCCCGCCGGCGAACCCCGCCACCGACGCCACCGGCCCCGACAACAGCGCGGGTGATGACGCTGACGATGGAGCCGCCGGAGCGACCGAAGGCGACGGCAGCTCCTTCGAGCAGGCGCTGGCTGGGCTCGTCCCCGACTCCAGCGAGCTTGCCAGCAACGCCTGGGCGATCGGTCCGGATCGCACCGCGGCCGGCACGACGATGCTCGTCGGCAACCCGCATTTCCCGTGGCAGGGCGCGCTGCGCTTCTACGAGGCACACCTCACCGTGCCGGGTGAGCTCGACGTGTACGGCGTGTCGCTACTCGGGTCCCCCGCCATCAACATCGGGTTCACCGACGGTGTCGCCTGGTCGGCCACCGTGTCGGCCGGGCGGCGGTTCACCGCCTACACGCTCGACCTCGTGGCGGGCGATCCGACGCGCTACCGCTACGGCGACGAGGAGCGGGCGATGACGAGCCGCGCCGTCAGCGTCGACGTGCTCGCCCCGGACGGTACGACGAGCACCATCGAGCGAACGTTCTGGTCCAGCCACTACGGGCCGATCATCGATTTCCCCGGCCTCGGCTGGACCGATGCGCAGACGCTCACGTTCCGCGACGCCAACGCCGACAACGACGAGCTGATCCCCCAGTTCTTGGCCATGAACCGGGCGGAGTCGATGGACGACATGATCGACGCCCATGCCACCTGGCAGGGCATCCCGTGGGTCAACACGATCGCCGCATCGGCCGACGGGCGGATCTGGTACGCCGACACGTCGGCCACACCGAACCTGTCCGACGAGGCGATCGCGGCATGGCGCACCAACGTCGCCGCCGATCCGATCACCAAGGTCGCCCTCGACAACGGCGTCATCCTGCTCGACGGCAGCGATCCGCTCTACGAGTGGGTCGACGAACCAGGGGCGCGTGACCCCGGACTCGTGCCGTTCGACGAGATGCCGCAGTTGGAACGATCCGACTTCCTCTTCAACGCCAACGACCCGTTCTGGTTCGTCAACCCCGACGAGCTGCTCAGCGGTTACTCCCCCGCCCACGGGCTCCAGCAGACCCCGGTCTCGAACCGGACGCGGATGAACGCCCGGCAGCTGTCCGTCGACGGCGGCGACGCCGGAGCCGACGGTCTGTTCACGCGGGAGGAGCTCCGCGACTCGTCGGTCAGCAACCGCGTCTTCACCGCCGAGATGCTCGCCGACGCGGTGGTCGCCGAGTGCAACGCCTACGCCGCACTTGTCCGCGATCCGAACGGCATCTGGCAGCCGGCGTGCGACACGTTGGCGGCATGGGACCGCCGTGTCGATGTCGACTCCGTCGGCGCCGCGCTGTGGCGTGAGTTCATCGAGTCGTTCTCGGGCGCCGAGCTGATCGACGCCGGCTCGTTGTGGGCCGTCGGCTTCGATCCCACCGACCCGCTCGGTACGCCAAACGGCCTCAGCGCGGACGCCGACGTGCCGGGACGGATCGCAGCTGCGGTCCTTCGCCTGCGGGCCGCCGGCTTCGACCTCGACTCGCCGCTGGGCGAGCTCCAGACGGCCGATCGACGCGGTGAGCGCATCGCCATTCATGGCGGAACGGGAGCCGAGGGCGTGACCAACGTCGTCGGCTTCGGCACCAACGACACGACGACCGAACCCGGCGTCGAGCGCGGCGAGCGGATCGAGGGATCGCGCTCGCTCACGACGCTCGGCTATCCGGTGAGCAACGGCACGAGCTTCATCTTCGACGTCGAGTTCAGCACCGACGGACCGGTCGCCGAAGCGTTGCTCACGTACGGCGAGAGCGGCGACCCGGCGAGCCCGTTCTTCGCCGACCAGACCGCGATGTTCTCCGCCAAGCAGTGGCGTCCGATCCTGTTCACGCCCGACGACATCGCCGCCGACCCAGCCCTCCGCGAGTACACGATCAGCGAATAGCCAGCGCCAAACGAGCATTGCCCGAGACGGGCGTGAGCCGACTCAATCGGACCGAGTCGGCGACCAGACGATCGTGAGACTGCGTGGGGTGAGCCGACTCAATCAGAAGGGGTCCAGGGCTAGCCTGCCTGCATGGCAAGCGAGCTGATCTACGCGTTCAGGGTGATGCGCTTGCCGCTGCTCGACGCGGGTGGCGCGCCGATCGGCAAAATCGAGGATCTCGTCGTCGTGCCCGGTCGCCCCGGTCACGCTCCACGTGTCCTCGGCTTCGTGGCATCGAGCCAACGACGGCGGATCTTCGTCAACGCCGCTCGCGTCGCCGAGCTCGACAGCGACGGCGCGCGGCTGCGGAGCTGGGACGTCGACCTCAACCCGTTCAAGCCTCGCTCGGGCGAAGTGCTGATCGGCGCCGAGCTGATCGACAAGCAGGTCGGTGACGAGACCGTGAGCGACGTCGCCCTGCGCGCTGTCACGGACGGCCGGTCCAACTGGTGGGAGATTGCCAAGATCCGCCTCATGAAGCGCAGCACGCTCCGGCGCCGCCCCAGCTACCGCCTCGTCGACCACGACGAACTGCCCGGCTTGTTCGAGGCGCCGAGCTCGATGGTCGCCGAGGCCGCGCGCCTGCGCGACATGCACCCGTCCGATGTCGCGGCAGTCGTTCGCGCGCTCCCCGTGTCGCAACGCCGCCAGCTCGCCGAGGCGATGGACGACGAACGGCTCGCCGACGTGCTCGAGGAGCTCCCCGAGGCAGAGCAGCTACGCCTCATCGAAGACCTCGACCTCGACCGCTTGATCGGCGTGCTCGACGAGATGGAGTACGACGACCTCGCCGACCTGCTCGGCGAGATGCCGCCGCACCAGCGCAGCGCGATCCTCGCCGCAATGGACGAAGACGAGGCCGAGGTCGTGACCCGCCTGCTCTCGTACGAGGAGGCCACCGCGGGCGGGCTGATGACGCCCGAGATCGTGATCCTCGGCCCGACCGCCACGGTCGCCGAGGCACTGGCCGAGATCCGCAATCCCGACTGGACCCCCAGCATCGCCAGCCAGGTCTTCGTGTGCCAGGCGCCGTACAAGCCGCCGACCGGCAAGTTCCTCGGCGTGGTGCACATGCAGCGCCTGCTTCGGGAGCCGCCACGCATCGAGCTCAGCCGGTGCGTGCAAACGGTTCCGACCGTGAGACCTGACGTGAGTGACATGGAGGTGTTCGAGCACTTCGCCAGCTACGACATGCTCACCCTCGGGGTCACCGACGAGAGCGGTCACCTGCTCGGCGCGGTGAGCGTCGACGACGTCGTCGACCGGATGCTCGGCGTCGGATGGCGACAGCGGCACCGGGGGGTGGCGACCGCGACCGGAGCGACGTCGTGAAACGGCGCAGTGACCTGACCTCGCCGCGCCACCGGTACCGCTTCGACGTCTCGTACGACGCCGAGGCGTTCGGTCAGTTCAGCGAGTCGATCGCCCGCTACCTCGGTACCGCACGCTTCCTCGTCTGGCAGACCGGCGTGGTCATCTTGTGGTTGGCGTTCAACCTGCTGCCGCCCGAGCGCTACCAGTTCGACCCGTGGGACCGCGGTCTCGTGCTGCTCACCTTGGTGTTGTCGCTGCAGGCCTCGTACGCGGCGCCGCTGATCCTGCTCGCCCAGAACCGCCAAGAACGCCGCGACCGCCTGGCCTCCGACTACGACCGTCAGGTCGCCGAACGCACGCAGGCCGATACCGAGTTCCTCGCCCGCGAGATCGCCGGCGTCCGGCTGGCCCTGTCCGACGTCGTCACAGGTGAGGAGCTGAGCGACCAGATCGACCGGCTCACGACGATGATGAGCCGCATCGTCGAGCGACTCGACAGCATGGAGGCCCGAGCGGAGAAGGCGAACGAGATCGCCGGCATCTGACCAGCTGCACCAGGCGTCTGACCCGGCCTGCGACGCAGGTCAGCCGCGCTGGGCGACTCCAGTGAACTCCTGGAGTCGCACGCCGTGGCGCTCGACGGCTGCGAGCAGGCCCACGGTGTCGAGTGTGGCATCGCTGCTCAGCACCACACCCGACGGCAGACGGCCGGCGGACGCCTCGGCGGCGAACACCGCGGCCGTGGCCGCGGCCGCCGTGCCCGCCCGCTCGGCGATCCCGGCGATCGACGTCTGGCGGCGGCCGTCCCGGTCGGCGCCGCGGACCTCGACCCGCAGCGCGCCCTCCAACCCCTCCGTGTGTGGTGTGCGGAGCATCGGAAGGCTCGACGTCAGCCGGTCCCGCCGGGTGGCCGACACGCGGGCGCTGATGCGTACCGCGTCCGGGAACGACCGGTGGAGCAGCAGCGGGTCCGTCATCTCGGCGCGGTAGCAGTCACGCGACCCGACCGGTTCGGGGAACCAGCACAGCGCCCGTCCACTCCCGGCCCGGCGCTCGATCCACTCACCGTCGTGCCAGCCGGGCGCGAACCCGTCCAACGCCCGATGATGCTGGCGGGCACACGCCGGCCCGGCCGTACCGTGCACCGCGACATGGATCTCGTCGCAGCACGCGAGCTGCGAAGCGAGATGGCGTGCGATCAGTCCCGAGAGTCCGGGCGACATGGCGGCGCCGACGACGAGCGTTGTCTCCGAGTCGCGGAACGCCTCGTCGAGCGCGAGCAGCTCGTTGGTGTCGTCGAGCAGGTCAGCAACGGATACGACCGACACACGGTGCTCGGCGAGCAGCGCAGCCACCGGAGCATGCTCGCCAGGACACGCGATGACGACGACGTCGCCCTTCGACAGTGACGACGTCAACGCATCGGCCGCCGAGTCGCGGGGACCGCGCACGATAACTCGGCGATCGTTCAACAATCGGGTGATCCGCCGGCCGACGATGCCGTCGCCGACGACGGTGGTGGTGCTCAACCTCGCTCCGGGAGCTCCAGCTGGCGCCACCCACCGTGCTGGGGAGGTGTCCCGCCCTTGCCACGCACCCGCAGCGCCGCCGCCACGGCGGCCGCGATCGTCAGCGCCGTCAGCACCCTCCGCAGGACTCTCACGAGCGGCTCACCACGGGCAGACAGAGGATCCCTGGGACGTGCGCATGCTCGGCGAAGCATGCCATCGGCCCAGCCGGCAGACAAGGCCGACCAGCAAGCGCCACACGCCGCCCAAGACGTGGCGTGGTCGCGCGCTGAGAAACCGTTAGCGTCGACCTCGCTCGGACAGCCGACGGACAGCGTCGGCGGAACGACGGAATCGGCGTCCATGGCTGCACTCAAACGAATCCTGATCGGCCGACCGATCTCGAGCGCCGACGAGCACGAGCAGCGCTTGTCGAAGAAGATCGCCCTGCCGGTGTTCGCGTCGGATGCGATCTCGTCGACCGCCTACGCGACCGACGAGATCCTGGTCGTGCTGTTGCTCCAAGCTGGGATCGGAGCTGCTGCGTTCGACCCGTTGGTACCGCTCGCGATCGTCGTGTGCGTGCTGATGGCGATCGTGGTGACGTCGTACCGCCAGACGATCATGGCGTATCCGTCGGGTGGCGGCTCCTACATCGTGAGCCGCGAGAACCTGGGTGTCATCCCGTCGCTGATCGCCGGCGCCTCCCTGATGGTCGACTACATCTTGACGGTGGCGGTGAGCGTCGCGGGCGGTGTGCTCGCCATGCGCAC
>DASUEW010000134.1:0-2765 GCA_036274875.1 Ilumatobacteraceae bacterium | reverse complement strand
CCAATCCTCCCACGGGAGCTGCTTGGGCCGGCCGTCGTCGCCGACGAGCAACTCGTCCTTGGTGTAGATCGCGTCACGCCGGTTGCTGAACGAGAACTCGAACAGCTTCGACTCGGTGATCGCCTCGGTCGGGCACGCCTCCACGCACAGGTCGCAGTGGATGCAGCGGAGGTAGTTGATCTCGTAGACGAAGCCGTACCGCTCGCCCGGCGACGTCGGGTCGTCGGGGTCGTTGTCGGCACCACGGACGTAGATGCACTTCGCCGGGCACACCCCGGCGCACAGCTCGCAGCCGATGCACTTCTCCATCCCATCCTCGTACCTGTTGAGCACGTGACGGCCGTGGAGGCGTTCGGGTTTGTCGATCTTCTCGTCGTCGGCAACGTCGGGATCCGATCCTCGGCCCTTGCGCTTGGCAGCTCGACCGCCGGAGTACTCGGTGGTCATCTGCTTGCCGCCGAACAGCCGGTGCTGGCGAATCGTCACGCCGAACCCCTCGAGGTACCCCATCAGTACGTCGCCCCTTCCCGGTTGCGTTCGCTCACCCGGAGCGCGGCACTGAACAGCAGGTAGCCGAGACCCATCGCGATGAGCGCGATCGGCACCACGAACCACAGGCTCCAGTCACGGTCGCGGCCGAGGTTGATCGCGGCGAGCACGACGAACCAGCCCAACGCGACCGGGATCAGCAGCTTCCACCCGAAGTCCATCAGTTGGTCGTAGCGCAGCCTCGGCAACGTCGCCCGGAACCACACGTACATGTAGAGGAACAGCAGCACCTTCAGGAGCAACCACACGGTGCCCTCCCAGGAGTTGCCGATCAGCGGGATGTCGAGCGTCGTGTCGCCGAAGCTGATCGGCTGTGGACCGCCGAGGAACAACGTCACGATGATGCCGCTCATCGTGATCGTGTTCATGAACTCGGCCAGGAAGAACAAGGCGAACCGGATGCTCGAGTACTCGGTGTTGAACCCGCCGACGAGCTCCTGCTCGGCCTCGACGAGGTCGAACGGTGGACGGTTGAGCTCGGCGGTGGCGGCGATGACGAACACGAAGAACGGTATGAAGCCGGTCGCCACGATGTTCCAATCGATGATCTCGTCCTGCACGGCGACGATGCCGGCGGTGCTGAGCGTGCCCGAGAACAGCAGGACGGCGGCGAGGCTGAGCCCGAGCGCCGCCTCGTAGGAGATCATCTGGGCGGTCGCCCGCACCGCGCCGAGGAGCGGGTACTTCGAGCCGCTCGACCAGCCGGCGAGCATGATCCCGTAGACGGCGATCGACGACAGTGCGAGCACGAACAGGATGCCGATCGGCGGATCGGCCAGCTGCACCCGGGTCTCGTGACCGAACCACGTCACGACACCACCATTGCCGTCGCGGAAGTCGCCACCGAGCGGGATCACGCTCCACACGAGGAAGGCGGGGACGACGGCGAGGAGCGGCGCCAGCCGGAACACCCACTTGTCGGCGCGCTCGGGAAGCAGGTCCTCCTTGAAGAACAGCTTGACGCCGTCGGCCAGCGTCTGGAGGATCCCGAACGGGCCGGCCTTGTTCGGACCGATGCGGTTCTGCATCCCGGCGATCACCTTGCGCTCGAACCAGACCATCAGCATCGTGCCGACGAGCGCGAGCACGAACACGATGGCGACCTTCACCAGCACGATCACCAGCGGTGTCCACAGCAACCCGCCGTCGAGCAGCGGATCGACCCCCAGCAGCACGCCGAGTCTCACAGCCGCTCGATCCGAACGTCGGTGACCGGCACCGTCGAGTCCATGATCTCGCGGATGTCGGCACCGCCCTGGTTGAACGGAGACCAGACGGTGCCGCGCGGCACGGCCGGGTTGGCGACCAGCGGAAGCACGACCGAGCCCTTGGCGCTGATGACGCGAACGTCGGCGCCCGCGGCGACACCGGTCTGGTCGAAGTCGAGGGGGTGCACGTGGGCTGCCGCGCCCGGCGTGAGCGACGCCAGAGAACGCGACCGCGCCGTGCCGACGGCGTTGTCGTACAACCTGCGGCTCACCGCCAGCCGGTAGTCGTAGGTGTTGCGCTCGCGGGCGTTCATCGACACCTGAGGCAGCGCGGCCGGCGAGATCCGGGTGACGATGCCATCGCGGTGCGCGGCGAGCGCGGCCGTCGTGATGCCGGCGTACGCCGGGACGTGGGCTGCGATCGCATCGGTGACGTCCGCAACGGATGCGAATCCGAGGTCGTGGCCGAGCTCGATCGCCAGCTCGGCGGCGATCATCCAGTCGGGGCGCACGGTGCCGGCCGGTGTGATCTTCTGGGCGACCGTGCTCACCCGTCCCTCGATGTTCGTCGTGGTGCCCGACTTCTCGCCATACGCCGCGGCGGCCAGCACGGCGTCGGCGTTGGCGTTCGAGTCGGTCAGGAACGTGTCGATCGACAACACCCGGCGGGCGCCCGCCAGGGCGCGCCGGGCGAGATCGACGTCGGGGCAGTCGTTGAGCGGATCCGCCCCGAGCAACACCAGCAGGTCGAGCTTGCCCTCGGCGGCCGCTCGCAACACGCTCAAGCCGTCATCGTGACCAGCATCATCGTGACCGGCATCGGGGCCATCGTCGTCACCCGCGGGCGGTCGGAGTCCGAGCTCGAGGGCGCCCACGACGTTGCCTCGGCGCAAGGCGGGAAGCACCTTGGCTCCGGGAACGGCCGCGAGCAGCGCCACCAATGAGGCGGCCGCCGAAGCCTGCGACTCGGCGAGGTTGGCGCGCCCAGCGACGACGACGACATCGCCC
>DASUEW010000133.1:0-8374 GCA_036274875.1 Ilumatobacteraceae bacterium | reverse complement strand
TGCACATGTTGGTCATCGACGAGGCAGACCGGATTGTTGGCGCGATCCAATGGCAGGCGTCCGAAGACCCCGTGTACCGTCACGCCGGCATCGACCTGTATGTCGATCCGGCGCACCACGGACGCGGCCTGGGCACCGACGCCGTGCGAACGCTCGCCCGCCATCTCATCCACGACCACCGTCATCACCGGCTGGTCGTCGACCCGGCCGCCGACAACCTGGCAGCCATCCGCTGCTACACCAAGGTCGGGTTCCGACCGGTCGGTGTCATGCGACAGTACGAGCGCGGGCCCGACGGTACGTGGCACGACGGGCTGCTGATGGATCTGCTCGCCGACGAGCTGATCGGCTGACTCACACGCGGGGCCGCCCTGGCAGTCTGACATCTCACCGCTCGGCGGCCCCCTCGGATGTTTCGAGTGCTGTGTGCAGCATGGCGAGGGCTGCCCACCGCAGGATGGCGAGGACCTCGGCGTCATCGTCGACGTGGCATACGTCGTGCATGATCGTGACCGGCTCGATGCTGAGCGTCAACGCCAGCGCGGCTTGGAGGCGGCGGAGCTCGGCTGGGGGCAGCCGGTGCTGGAGCGGGGCCAGAGCCTGGTCGAGCCACCGCATTCGGCGGCCCTCGCGCACGGGCGTGTCGTGGCCGAGCCGGCGGTTCTCGAACCACTGGTCGAGGAACACCCGCAGCGCGCTGCGCATCACGTACTCGTCGGCGAGCGCGATCGACACGCTGGCGTCGAGGAGCTGCACCAGCCGGTCCTCGACCTCGTCGGTGTCGAACGAGGCCAGCAGCTGTTCGACCGGCTGGATGTCGTGGGTCACGGCGAGCTCGGACAACAGCGCCTCCTGGGTCGGGAAGTAGCGGTAGGCCGTTGCTCGGGAGACCAGAGCCCGCTAAGCGGCTCGCCCACGAGTACCGCCGCCGACTCGCAGCCGCCAAGCCGAACGATCTGGCAGCTGCCGTCACGACCTGACCCACCAACAGCACATCGGGTGCCGGAGGCAAGTCCTCGTCGGCATGAGCGAATCGACGGACGTGCGAGACTTGCCGGGACGGTCTACGGGGGGATGCATGATGACTGAGTTCACGACACTGATCGACGGCCTGTCCTTCACGGAATGCCCGCGTTGGCACGACGACCGCCTCTACCTGTCCGACTTCTACACGCACCGCGTTCTCGCCGTCGCGCTGGACGGCTCCGCCGAGACGATCGCCGAGATCCCGAATCAGCCCTCGGGCCTCGGATTCATGCCCGACGGTGCGTTGTTGATCGTCTCGATGCGCGACCGCAAGCTGCTTCGCCGCGACGCCGACGGCACGCTCGTCGAGCACGCCGACCTCTCCGCGCTGGCGCCGTGGCACCTCAATGACATGCTCGTCGACGGTGACGGCCGGGCGTGGGTCGGGAACTTCGGTTTCGACCTGATGTCCGGTGCCCCGGCGACCACCACGGTGCTGATCCAAGTCGAGCCCGACGGCGCGGCCAGTGTTGCCGCCGACGGGCTCGGCTTTCCGAATGGGATGGTCCTCACGCCCGACGGCAGCACGCTCATCGTGGCCGAGTCGATGATGAACCGGCTCAGCGCGTTCGACGTCGACGGCGGCAAGCTCGGCGAACGCCGCACGTGGGCGTCATTCGGTGATGCACCGACCACGACCGATGTCGCCGAGGCGTTGGGCCAGGTCGCCGTGGCACCGGACGGCATCTGCCTCGACGCCGACGGTGCGGTGTGGGTGGCAGATGTCTCGCACGCCCGATTGATCCGGGTCGCCGAAGGTGGCGAGATCCTCGACGAGCGCACGGCCGATGGCGTCGGACTGTTCGCCTGCATGCTCGGTGGGGACGACGGCCGGACGCTGTTCGCGTGCGCAGCTCCGACGTTCCACGAGGACGAGGCCTCGGCCAACCACCAGGCCTCCATCATCTACACGAGAGTGGACGTGCCGCACGCGGGCCTGCCGTAAGACCCGTGGTCACGCGCTGTAGATCGCGTCGAGCACATCGAGCCGGGCGGCTCGGCGGGCGGGACGCGCACCCGCGAGCAGGCGCGCCAAGAGGACCTCAGCCTCTGGTGCGACACGACGCTGCGACGGAGCGTGGAAGTGCAAGGGCGCCCGGGAGACCGGGGGCGTCCCGGTGACGGGCGCCGAGAACGGAGGGACAGATGCGAATCCCGACGAGAGACAAGATCGCCACGGTCCTGGTCGCACTCGCCGTCGTCGTGTACGTGCTGTGGGGGACCGGATCTGCGCTGCCCGGGATGGACGGCGTCCGGGTCACTGGACTGGTCGTCCTCGTTCTCGGTTTCGTCGCCTCTGCCAGCGCGGTGGTGCCGGGCTTCGACGAGCTGTGGCACGGCAGCAAGCTGTACCTGGCCGGCACATCGCTCATCGGCTTGGTCGCGTTCGCCGGCGGCGTCGTGATGCTCGTGGGCGCCAGCGAGGTCGCGCTCGGGGTGGTCATGGCAGCGATGATCCTGCTGTGGATGATCGCGACGATCCACCACGCCGTTCTGGCCGAGGCCGGGACGGCGTCCGGGTACCGAGCACCAAGAACGCCCACCCACGGCCAACGGCCGGCGGGCGTGTCGTGAGAACAAGGAGGTGAACTGTGATGATCGACGTCACCGAACACGAGTCGACCGACCGCCAGCAGGCACGCAAGCGCGTCGAGAAGAAGCACAAGTTCCGCGGCGATGTCGTCGCCTATGTCATCATCAACCTCTTCCTGGTCGGGACATGGGCCGTCACCGGGGCCGGGTACTTCTGGCCCGGGTGGGTGCTCGCCGGCTGGGGCGTCTTGCTGCTGCTCGACGCCTGGAGCCTGTACTTCCGCCGGCCGATCACCGAAGAGGAGATCGACGAGGAGATGCGTCGCCGCCGCTGACGACGAGTCGCGGACGATGACGCATCAGGTGTCCGGGAGGCCGAATCCCTCCTCCATCTGGAACTCGCCGTAGGTGGGCTTGCCCGTCGGTTGGTAGATGGCCAGCACCGTTCCCTTGCCCATCTGCTTGCTGTCGACCAGTCGCAGGGCGGTCGGCGCCGCACCGGGATCGAACAGCTGCTTGCCGGTGCCGAGCACGACCGGCTCGATGAACAGCCGGTACTCGTCGATCAGGCCGTGGGCGTGCAGCGTCTGGGCCAGGGCGGCACTGCCGTGGACCTGGACCTCACCGGTGCACCGGTCTTTGAGCTTGGCCACCTCGGCAGGGATGTCGCCGCGGATGATTGTCGTCGGCTGCCAGTCGGCGCTGCCCAATGTCGTCGAGACCACGTACTTGGGCAGGGTGTTGAGGCTCGACGCCACCGGGTCGTCCGTGTCGGGGAAGTTGGGCCAGCTGGCGGCGAAGATCTCGTACGTCCGGCGCCCGAGCAGGAAGCACTCGGCCTTGCCGAACGCGTCGGTGATCACTTCGCCCATGTCATCACTGAAGTACGGAAAGCTCCATCCCCCGTGAGCAAACCCGCCGTCGCGGTCTTCGTCGGGGCCGCCGGGTGCCTGCATGACCCCGTCGAGGGTCATGAACGTCGCGATGGTGAGGGTGCCCATGCGTGTGCTCCTTCCTGAGCCGTCGATGTGTGTTCATCGCTTGGACTGCTCCGGACACAGGATCTCATCGGTGTCGACGGCCCGATGTGGAGCAGCGCGGCGAAGGCGCCCGACGTGCATGTGCCATGTTGTGGCGTCGGCACCCGCAGCCGACGACTCGACAACGTCGATCAGGTGAGGTCGAAGCGATCGAGGTTCATGACCTTGTCCCACGCCGCCACGAAGTCATGCACGAACTTCTCCTTCGCGTCGTCACATGCGTAGACCTCCGACAGGGCTCGGAGCTGAGAGTTCGAACCGAAGACGAGGTCGACGGCGGTGGCGGTCCACCTGGCCTCGCCCGTCACGCGATCGCGACCCTCGTACACGTTCTCGGACCCGACCGATGGCCTCCACTCCGTGGCCATGTCGAGCAGGTTCACGAAGAAGTCGTTGGTCAGCGTCGCGGGTCGATCGGTGAAGACGCCTTCGGCCGATTGCCCGTAGTTGGTGTTCAGGGCACGCATGCCGCCGATGAGCACCGTCATCTCGGGAGCGGTCAGCGTCAGCAGGTTGGCGCGCTCCAGCAGCAGGGTCTCCGGCGACAGTTTCTCGCCGGCCTGGAGATAGTTGCGGAACCCGTCGGCGGTCAGTTCGAGCACCGCGAACGAGTCGACATCGGTCTGCTCCTGCGAGGCGTCGGTGCGCCCCGGCGCGAACGGGACGGTGATGTCGTGCCCGGCGTTCTTGGCCGCCTGCTCCACCGCCGCACATCCGCCCAGGACGATCAGGTCGGCGAGCGAGACCTTGGTCCCGCCCGACTGTGTGCTGTTGAAGTCCTGCTGGATCGACTCGAGGGATTGCAGCACCTTGGCCAGTTCGGCCGGCTCGTTCACCTCCCAGTCGCGCTGTGGTGCAAGGCGGATCCGCGCCCCGTTCGCCCCGCCGCGCATGTCGGTGCCGCGGAAGCTCGCCGCCGACGCCCACGCGGTGGACACCAGCTGCGGGACGGACAGTCCCGAACCGAGGATCTTGGCCTTGAGGGCGGCGATGTCGGCCTCCCCGATCAGGTCGTGATCGACGGCCGGGACGGGGTCCTGCCACAGCTGTGGCTCCGGAACCCACGGGCCGAGGTACCGCGAGATGGGGCCCATGTCGCGGTGCAGCAGCTTGTACCACGCCTTGGCGAACGCCTCTGCGAACTGGTCCGGGTTCTCGTGGAACCGCTTCGAGATCGGGGCGTAGATCGGATCCATCTTCAGCGCGAGGTCCGACGTCAGCATCATCGGGGCGTGCCGCTTCGATGGGTCGTGCGCATCGGGCACTGTGCCCTGGGCGGCGGGATCACTCGCCGTCCACTGCTTCGCTCCGGCGGGGCTCGTCGTGAGCTCGTACTCGTAGTTGAACAGGTTGTCGAAGTATCCGTTGTCCCATTTCGTCGGCTCGTTGGTCCAGGCGCCCTCGAGCCCGCTGGTGATCGTGTCGGGGCCGACGCCGGTGCCGTTGGCGTTCTTCCAGCCGAGGCCCTGGTGCTCGATCGGACATCCCTCGGGCTCGGGGCCGACGAGCTCAGGATCGCCTGCACCGTGGCACTTGCCGAACGTGTGACCGCCGGCGATGAGCGCGACCGTCTCCTCGTCGTCCATCGCCATCCGGGCGAACGTCTCCCGGATGTCCCGGGCGGATGCGAGCGGGTCCGGGTTGCCATTGGGCCCCTCGGGGTTCACGTAGATCAGTCCCATCTGCACCGCGCCGAGAGGGCCGGCGAGCTCACGGTCGCCGCTGTAGCGCGCATCTCCGAGCCACTCGTCCTCGGGGCCCCAGAAGATCTCCTCGGGCTCCCAGATGTCGGGTCGCCCGAAGGCGAAGCCAAACGTTTTGAACCCCATCGACTCCATGGCGCAGTTGCCCGCGAAGACCAGGAGGTCGGCCCAGGAGATCTTCCGGCCGTACTTCTGCTTGACCGGCCAGAGCAACCGGCGCGCCTTGTCGAGGCTCACGTTGTCGGGCCAGCTGTTGAGGGGGGCGAATCGCTGCGAGCCGTCGCCGCCACCGCCCCGGCCGTCCTTGATGCGGTACGTGCCGGCGGCGTGCCAACTCAACCGGATGAAGAGCGGCCCGTAGTGGCCGTAGTCGGCCGGCCACCAGTCCTGCGACGTGGTCATCACGTCGAAGACATCCTGCTTCAGCGCGTCGACGTCGAGGGTCTTGAACTCTTCTGCGTAGTCGAAGTCCTCGCCCATCGGATTCGACATGGGGGAGTGCTGGTGGAGAACCTGCAAGTTCAGCTGATTCGGCCACCAATCCTGGTTGGAACTGGGCCGAGTCGGCTTGGGCGTCGGGGCGTCGATTACTGGGTTTTCGCTTTCGCTGCCGGTGTCAGACACGTCGGTCGTTCTCCTCTTTCGCTGTTTCGTTCTGGTGGCTCATGGTTCTTGACGTTGCTCTGGTTCCAAGGTTGTGTCGCGTTCCTCGTTGCACAGCTGCACCGCTTTCAGCCGCCGGACGCGGCAGCCGTTGCCGCGACACACTCGGGGCATCGGCCCCAGTAGATGACTTCGGCCTCGTCGACCTCGTAGCCCGAGTCGTCGGCGGCCGTCAGGCACGGAGTGTCGCCGACCGCGCAGTCGACGTCGACCATCCGGTTGCAGGTTCGGCAGATGAGGTGATGGTGGTTGTCACCAACGCGATCCTCGTAGCGGGCCGGCGATCCGGCGGGCTGGATTCGTCGCACGAGGCCCTTGTCGGTGAGGGCCGCGAGGACGTCGTACACCGTCTGGTGTGAGATGGCACCGATCTCGGCCCGCACGACCTTGTCGATGTCGTCCGCGGTGCTGTGCGGCCGGCCGGAAACCGCCCGCAGAACAGCCAAACGCTGGGCCGTGACCTGGAGACCGTGCCGGCGAAGGAGCGCATCGTCGTCTACGGTCTGCCTGGGCACGCCCGGAGCCTACGACAGATGCTGGAGTAAGTCCAGAACTGGTTGGATACCAGTTCGCGCCTCGCGGCCGCCTACGAGCTCACGTCAGGACGTGTCGTTCGAGCCAACTGTTGCGGAAAGCTCCACGTGGGTCGCAGCGGTCCACGAGGTCGATGAAGTCGGCGTGACGCAGGTACCGGTGCACCAGCGTGGTGCCGTCGACGGTGAAGATCTTTCCCCAATGGGGGCGGGGCTCGAACGCTGCCAACGCAGTCTCGAGGCAGGTCACGAGTCGCGTGACCTCGGCCGCGTGGGGACGCCAGGTGAAGTGGAACGCGACGGTGTCACGTCGATACTGCGGGCTCATCCACAACTCGTCCGCTGCCACCGTGCGGATCTCGCTCACCAGCAGGTGCGGTGCGATCTCGTTGCTCAGCCCGCGCACGATCTCGATGGCGTCGAGCGCCGACTGGCGTGGGAGGAGGAGCTCGGATTGCAGCTCGTCGCCGCGACTCGGCGTGAAGCCCATCTTGAAGTGGGATAGGCGATCCGACCACAGCCCCGGCACACCGAGTTGCGATGTGCAGTTCTCGGCCGACACACCGGCGATCGGATGGACGTCGACGGTGGCCGGCCTGGCGCCGGGCAAGGTGGCGCCCGATTCGGTGGGCAGCCGTTGCTTGACCCACACCTGATCGATGTGGGCGCCCCACGTCGTGAACAGGCTGACGCTGTAGCCGGCGGCGGTGATCTCGCCGAAGCGACGCGCCAGCTCCTCCCACGCGAGCCCTTCGTACACGTGCTGCGCGATGTGGTACTCCGGCTCGACATCCAGGCGAACACGTAGGACGGCCCCTAGTGCGCCGAGCCCGACGACCGCTCCGTCGAAGTCGGTGTCACCTCGTTCGAGATGCATCACCTCGCCGTCGGAGCGCAGGATGTCGAGCGCGCTGACCGCGGTGGCGAGGTTCCCGAGGCGGTCGCCGGAGCCGTGCGTGCCCGTTGCGATCGCGCCGCCGATGGAGATGTGCGGTAGCGATGCAAGGTTGTGCAACGCCAGCCCTCGCGCGCGCAGCATCGGAGCCAGGCGGCCGTACGTCATCGCCGGGTTCAACTCGACCGTGCGGGTGGCAGGATCGAACGCCACGTCGTCGGGGAGGGCATCGAGGCTGATCAGGTGCTCGGCATCGGCGATCTCGTTGAACGAGTGGCGGGTGCCGACCACGTGGATCCGTCGCGATCCCACGACCACGTCGCGTAACTCGTCGACGGTGGTCGGGCGATGGACCGTCGCCGCGCGGTACTCGACATTGCCGGCCCAGTTGTGTTCCACCACGCCCTGATCCTCGCACTCGGCAAGGCCGGCTCGGCGTTCCCCAGGCGGGTTTGGGTTAGCGTCAGAGTCGAGGCTGTGGTCATGGAGGAGTGTGGATGTCGGAGCGGAAGGCCAAGCCGCGGCTTCCTCCACGCTGGTTCATCCGGCTCTTCTGGTTCGCCCATCGCCGCGTGTACCGCCTGACGGGCGGCCGTTTGGGTCTGTGGCGACCAAAGCCCGACGGATGGGGCGCCATGCGTCTCAACACGGTCGGGCGGCGGACGGGACTCGAACGAAGCGTCATCGTCGGCTACTTCGAGGACGGGCCGAACCTCGTCACGATGGCGATGAACGGCTGGGGCGAGGGTGAGCCGGCATGGTGGCTGAACCTGCAGGCCCACCCCGACGTTCGGGTCGACCTTCCCGACGGGCCACGTCTCGTCACCGGCCGGGCCGCCTGCGGCGAGGAGCGGGAACGGCTGTGGTCGCGATGGCGAGAGATCGACAAGAACCTGGACGCCTACGCAGCACGCCGCTCGACGGAGACCGCGGTCGTCGTCTTGGAACCGCGGCCGT
Organism: Ilumatobacteraceae bacterium; assembly: GCA_036274875.1. GTDB lineage: Bacteria > Actinomycetota > Acidimicrobiia > Acidimicrobiales > Ilumatobacteraceae > JALOLG01. The sequence continues at coordinate 24 of DASUEW010000133.1, read as the reverse complement.
GACGTGCGTGCCGACCCACTCCTC
>DASUEW010000132.1:0-6945 GCA_036274875.1 Ilumatobacteraceae bacterium | reverse complement strand
TGATGCCATTGTCGGCGTACGGGTTGTGCGATGCCGACACCACCGCCCCGATGCCACCGAGGCGCCCCGCGTGATATGCGATCGCGGGCGTCGGTGCGACGCCGAGGCGGTGCACCTCCAACCCCTCCGACGCCAGACCGGCGACGAGTGCGGCCTCGAGCATCGGGGTCGACCGGCGCGTGTCGCCACCCACGACCGCGCACGTCGCGCCCAGCACCCGAGCCGCCGCACGACCGAGGTCGAGTGCGAACGAGGGCGTGAGCTCGGTGTTCGCGACACCCCGGACCCCGTCGGTGCCGAAGCGCATGCGTCCTCGACCGGCCTCAGGCGGATCCGGCCGAGGGCCGATCAGCGCTTCGTGAACTGCGGAGCCTTGCGGGCCTTCTTCAGGCCGTACTTCTTGCTCTCCTTGCGCCGCGAGTCGCGGGTGAGGAGTCCCGCCTTCTTGAGCGCCGGGCGGACGTCGGGATCGGTCTCGATGAGCGAGCGGGCGATCGCCATGCGCAGTGCGCCGGCCTGGCCGCTCACGCCACCGCCGTGGATCGACGCGTCGATGTCGAACGACTCGAGACGGTCGGCGACCCGCAACGGCTCGGACACGGCCATCCGCTGGGAGGCGGTCGGGAAGTACACCTCGAAGGCGCGACCGTTGATCGTGAGCTGACCGGTGCCGGGGCGCAACCGGGCGCGGGCGACCGCTTCCTTGCGACGGCCGGTGGTCTGGGTGAGCGGGGTTGGCATGGTCGTTACCTCGAGATTCGAATCGTCAGCGCGCAGCCGCGCCCGGGATCGTCAACGGCGTCGGGGACTGGGCGGCATGTGGGTGGTCGGGCCCGGCGTACACCTTGAGCTTGGTCAGCATCTGACGGCCGAGCGGACCCTTCGGCAGCATCCCCTTGACGCTGCGGCGCACCGCATCCTCCGGCTTGCGGGCGAGCAACTCGGCGAACGACTCCGACTTGATACCACCCGGGTAGCCGCTGTGGCGGTACAGCATGTGGCGCTGGGCCTTGTCGCGGCTCATCGCGACCTTGGAGGCGTTGACGATGATGACGTGATCGCCCGTGTCGAGGTGCGGCGCGAAGACAGGCTTGTGCTTGCCGCGCAGCAGGCGGGCAACCTCGGTGCAGAGCCGGCCGAGGATGAGGCCGTCGGCGTCGACGACATGCCAGTCGTGCTGGATCTCGCTGGCTTTGGGTGTGTACGTGGGCATCGGACTACTTCTGATCAGTCGACAGGACGGTCTGGCACGGGAACCGGGTAAGGATACGGGCCGACCTGGTCCGACGGCAACACATGTCTGATCGAGCCGGCTCACCCTACGCCGAGCGCCGAACGTCTGGTCGCCGGCTCGGGGCTCGTACCGTGTTCGCGACCGCACGACGCGTCATTCGCCATATCCGACGTCCCACAGCACGAGCCCGCACGGTGGGGCGACCTGGCCGGCGACGGTTCGGTCGCGGGCGCGCAGGATGGCCGCCATCTCTCCCGCCGAGCGATGACCGAGCCCGACGTCGACCATCGTGCCGACGATGCTGCGGACCATCTGGTGGCAGAACGACGTCGCCCGGATGTCGAACCGCAACATCGGGGTGTCGTCGAGCCGCGACCACCCGACGTCCAGCACGCGACGAACGAGACTCGCGACAGGCTCGCCCTCGGCCGCCTTTGGCCGCCGGCAGAACGACGCGAAGTCGTGCTCGCCGATCAACGGGTCGCCGGCGGCCTGCATCGCCCAGACCGCGAGCGGCTGCGGCACGTGCCACGAAGTCCTCGCCTCGAGGGGGTTCGGCGCCGGATCGTTCCACACGTGGTACCGGTAGTGCCGGTACTGGGCCGAGAAGCGGGCGTCGAAGTCGGGGCTCGCCCACACCGCGTCCCGAACCGCGATCTCGGGTCCGTGCATCTTGTTGATGCGCCGTGCCAGGCCGGCGAGATCGGTATCAGCCGGCACGTCGCCGCTGACGACCTGGCCCCACGCGTGCACGCCGGCGTCGGTGCGGCCCGCGCCCGTCAGCTCGACCGGTGTCCGAACGACGAGCGAGATCGCCGCCGAGAGCTCGCCGAGCACCGTGCGCACGCCGACATTCGGTGCGAACCCGTGAAAGTCGGTCCCGTCATAAGCGACCACCAACCGAGCACGCCGCGTGGTCACGAACCTCTCAAACCAATTCGATGCGGGCCATCTTGGCGTTGTCGCCCGGGCGGGTGCCGATCTTCAGGATCCGGGTGTAGCCGCCGTTGCGCTCGAGGTAGCGCGGCGCGACGTCGTTGACGAGCTTGTGGGTCATCTCCCGATCGCCCAGGTACCCCTGGATCTGGCGGATGCGGTGGACGCGCATCGGGCCGTCCTGGGCCTTCTTCGCTTTGGTGATCAGCTTCTCGGCGAGCGGACGCAGCGCTTTGGCCTTGGCCTCGGTGGTGGTGATGGCCTCGGCGGCGATCAGCGACGCGGCCAGGTTCGCCATCATCAGGCGTTCGTGGGCGGAGCTGCCGCCGAAACTGCGGGCGCGGCGTGGGGTGGGCATGATGGGTTCTCCGCGTTCTCTCGTCTCGACGTTCTGATCCCTAGCCGCGAAGCGACAGGCCGCGCTCGTCGAGCTTCTCCTTCACCTCGTCCAGGCTCTTCTGCCCGAAGTTGGTGATGTTCAACAGGTCGTCCTCGGTCTTGGTGAGCAACTCGCCCACGGTGTTGATCTGCGCCCGCTTCAAGCAGTTGCGGGGGCGTTCCGACAGGTCGAGGTCGGGCGAGCTGGCGGCCGCGTCGACGACCTCGCCGAGCTCGAGCCCGTGTGGCTCGTCGCTGAGGCTGGCGACGAGATCGACGAGTGAGCGCAACGTGGCACCAGCCGACGCCAGTGCGTCACTGGGCGTCACGGCACCGTCGGTCTCGATCTCGATCACCAACTTGTCGTAGTTGGTCGACTGCTCGACGCGGGTCGGCTCGACGTCGAACGAGACCCGGCGGACCGGCGAGAAGATGGCGTCGATCGGGATCACGCCGATCGTGCGGGACTCGACCTCACGCTGGCTCGATGAGTAGCCACGACCCTGCTCCACGGTGAGGTCGATGGCGAGGCGGGCCTTGCCGTTGAGCGTCGCGATGTGGAGGTCCTTGTTGAGGATCTCGACGTCGGCGGGACACTCGATGTCGCCGGCAGTCACCGTGGCCGGACCTCGCACGTCGAGGCGCAACGTGACGGCGTCTTCGGCCTCCGATGTGAGCACGATGTCCTTGAAGTTCAAGATGATGTCGGTGATGTCCTCGGCGACACCGTTGATGGTGTCGAACTCGTGGAGTGCATCGTCGAAGCGCACCGCGGTGATCGCGGCGCCTGGGATCGACGAGAGCAGGGCGCGGCGCAACGAGTTGCCGAGCGTGTGGCCGAACCCGGGCTCGAGCGGGCCGACGGCGAATCGCTGACGGTTGTTGGTCTCCTCACCGATGGCTTCGACGGTGGGGCGCTGCATGACGAGCATGGTGCGGCCGGGTCCTTTCTGACGCTGACGATCGCTATTACTTCGAGTACAGCTCGACGATGAGCTGCTCGCGGACGGGCACGTCGATGTGCTCGCGCTGGGGGAGGTCGCGGACGGTTACCTGCTTGCCGCCGTCACCGGTTTCGAGCCAGCCGACGACGTTGCGGTCGAGCACGTCGATGTTGTGTTGGATGACGATCATTCCCCGGGCCTTGGGCGACAGCGACACGATGTCGCCCTTGCTTCCTCGGTAGCTCGGGATGTCGACGCGCTTGCCGTTGACGTTGACCAGGCCGTGGTTGACGAACTGGCGGGCCTGCGGGCGGGTGCTCGCCCAGCCGGCGCGGTAGACGATGTTGTCGAGACGCAGTTCGAGCAGGCGCAGCAGGTTCTCGCCGCTCGGGCCGCTGAGGCGGGTGGCTTCGTTGTACGTCTTGCGGAACTGCCGCTCGAGCAGGCCGTAGATGTACTTCGCCTTCTGCTTCTCCTGCAGCTGGGCGAGGTACTCGCTGCCGGCGTTGCGGCGGCGCGTGCGGCCATGTGCACCGGGTGGGAACGGCCGACGCTCGAGCGCCTTGCGGCCCTTCTCGTTCTCGAAGATGTTGACGCCGAGGCGGCGGGTCACGCGCACCTTCGGACCTGTGTAGCGAGCCATGGCGGTCAGCCCCTCCGACGCTTCGGCTGGCGGCAACCGTTGTGCGGCACCGGCGTGACGTCCTTGATCGAGGTGACCTCGATGCCCGTGTTCTGGATCGAGCGCACGGCGGTGTCGCGCCCTGAACCGGGGCCCTTCACCTGCACCTCGGCGCGGCGCAGGCCGTGCTCCATCGCCGCCCGTGCGGCGCGCTCGGCGGCGAGCTGGGCGGCGAACGGCGTGCTCTTGCGAGACCCCTTGAAGCCGACCGCGCCCGACGAGGCCCATGCGAGCACGTTGCCCTCGGTGTCGGTGATCGACACGATCGTGTTGTTGAACGAGCTCTTGATGTGGACCACCCCGGTGGACACGTTCTTGCGGTCGCGCTTGCGGGGTCGGCGCCCAGCGGGCTTCGGTTTCGCCATCTTCTACTTCCTCACAGCCTTCTTCTTGTTGGCAACCGTGCGCTTGGGACCCTTGCGGGTACGAGCGTTGGTGTGGGTGCGCTGACCGCGAACGGGGAGGCCCTTGCGGTGCCGCACGCCCTGGTGGCACCCGATCTCGATCTTGCGCTTGATGTCGGTCTGGACGTCGCGCCGCAGATCACCCTCGATCGTCAGGTGCTCGTCGACGTAGGCGCGGATCTTGGTCACCTCGTCGTCGGTGAGCGACGAGACCTTGGTGTCGCGGTCGAGCCCGACCTCGGAGATGATCTTCTGGGCGGTCGGCTTGCCGATCCCGAAGATGTAGGTCAGCGAGATCTCGAGCCGCTTCTCACGCGGGATGTCGACGCCTGCGATACGTGCCATTGCTCCTCCTGCTCTCCTAACCCTGACGCTGCTTGTGGCGCGGGTTCTCGCAGATGACCCGGACACGCCCATGGCGGCGGATCACCTTGCACTTCTCGCACATCTTCTTGACGCTGGGACGGACCTTCACGACTGCTGCTCTCTCACTTGTACCGGTACGTGATGCGACCCCTGGTGAGGTCGTAGGGGGTGAGCTCGACCTGCACCTTGTCGCCGGGGAGGATGCGGATGTAATGCATCCGCATCTTGCCGGAGATGTGGGCCAACACCTTGTGGCCGTTCTCCAACTCGACGCGGAACATCGCGTTCGGGAGTGACTCGACGATCGTCCCCTCGAGAACGATCGCGTCTTCCTTCGGCTTGGGCAGAGGACTCTCCTCACTCGGTATTCAGGACTGGTCCCAGGTCGGCTCGCGAGCTGGGCTACGACTCGGATTGCGGTCCTGACCAGCCGATACGGCGGTTGCGCGACGATCAGGACTCTCGGGTACTGCGGGTGCGGTACGACGGGCACGGGAAACGGCGGCCTGGTGACAAGCCGACTCGCGATGCTACCGGCGCAATCCCCGAACGCCAATCTCCATGGCCCTCAGCGGCGGGACTCGACCACGTCGGTGAGCCGGCGGAACACGTGATCGGGATGCCCGACGCCGTTGACGACCGCCAGGCGCCCCTGGCGCCCGTAGAACTCGATCAGTGGCGCGGTCTGGGTCTCGTACAGGTCGAGACGGCGATTGACGGCGTCGGGGGTGTCATCGTCACGCTGCATGACGTCGCCGCCGCAGACCTCGCAGATCCACGGCGAGCGCTCGGCGCCGGTGCCGGTGTAGTTGGTGCCGCAGTCGCGGCACACCCGGCGAGCCGAGATCCGCTCGAGGACGATCTCGCGCGGCACGTCGAGATCGATCACCACCGTGATCGGGCGCTCGGCGGTGATCGCGTCGAGTGCCTCGGCCTGGGTGACGGTGCGCGGGAACCCGTCGAGGATGTAGCCGCGGGTGACCGCGTCGACGCGGGTGAGCCGCTCGTCGACGAGCCCGATCATGATGTCGTCGCCGACGAGAGCACCCGAGTCCATGATCTCCTTCGCCATCAGTCCGAGCTCGGTGCGCTCGCGGACGGAGCTGCGGAGCATGTCGCCAGTCGAGATGTGCGGCACGACGTAGTGGCGCGACAGGCGAACGCACTGCGTACCTTTGCCGGCACCCTGCCTGCCGAGGATGATGAGCCGCGCTCCGGGGATCATGGAGCGACCGTCCCCTACTTGAGGAAGCCCTCGTAGTTGCGAAGCATCAACTGGCTGTCGATCTGGCGCATCAACTCGAGTGCCACGCCGACCGAGATCAGCACGCTCGTGCCGGCGAACGGGAAGCGATCGACGTCGGCTGCCCACAGCACGATGTACGGGAGGATGGCGATGATGGCGATGAACACCGCTCCGGGGAGCGTGATGCGGTTCACGGCCTTGGCGAGGTAGCGCTCGGTCTGCGGGCCGGGGCGTACGCCGGGGATGAACCCGCCTTGACGGCGGATCTGGTCGGCCTGGCGCACGGGGTCGAAGGCGATCGAGTTGTAGAAGTAGGCGAAGGCGATGATCAGCAGCGCGAACAACGTGACGTAGACGGCGTTCTGGCTGTTGAGGATGTAGCGGTCGACGTACTCGACGATGGTGCCGCGCCAGCCAGAACCGCTGCCGAGGAAGCTGGCGAGGATCGCCGGAAGGAGCAGGATCGAGCTGGCGAAGATGATCGGGATGACGCCCGACTGGTTGACCTTGAGCGGGATGTACGTGTTCTGGCCGCCGTACATCCGCCGGCCGACCACGCGCTTTGCGAACTGGACCGGGATCCGACGTTGCCCGAGCTCGATGCGCACCACGGCGATCAACGTGAGGACCGAGACCAGGATGAGAGCGAAGAACACGATGATCTTCTTCTCGTCCAAGATGGCCTTGTACCCGTACGGGAGGCTGTCCACGACGGAGGCGAAGATGAGGATGGACATGCCGTTGCCGATGCCGCG